>JBQGEH010000555.1:0-4979 GCA_052039515.1 Nakamurella sp.
GTCCACCGGCCGGCCGTCGAACCGCTTGGACGCCATCCGGCCGCCGACGACCCGACCCCGGTCCAGCACCGTCACCGGCACCCCGGCGGCCACCAGCTCCCGCGCACACGCCACACCGGAGATCCCGGCCCCCACCACCACGACACCCATCTCGGCCGTCCTCCCGGTCATTCCAGTGCCGCCGGTCGGTCCGGGGCGGCCAGCAGCGCCCGCGCCGCCATGCCGATGACCACGCTGTAGGTCGGATAGGCGAAGCGGACGTTGGCCAGCGTCGACACGTCGATACCCGCCGCCATCGCCGTCGTCACCGACTGGATCACCTCGACCGCGCTCTCCCCGACGGCGTGCGCGCCGAGGATGAGCTCGCGCCGCCGGTCGGCGATGAGCTTGAGGAACCCGGTCTCCCGATCGTCGATCACCGCGCGGTCCACATGACCGAACGGCACCGTCGCGACTACGCACGCGGTGTCACGCTCGCGCGCCTGCGCCTCGGTGAGCCCGACCCCGGCGTAATCGGGATCGGTGAAGCCGCCCGCCGGCAACAGGTGGTGCGGCGTGCGCCGGTTGGCGCCCAGCACCGCGTTCTCCGCCGCCGCCTCACCCTCGAACTGCGCGGCCTGCACGAGCTTGTCGCGGCCGTTGGCGTCACCCACCGCGAAGACGTGCGGCACCACCGTGCGGAAGTACTGATCGGCGGGGATCGACGACCGCACGACCTCGATCCCGGCCGCGTCCAGCCCCAGGTCCTCGACGTCGGCCGGCCAGCCGGTGGCCATCACGACCACGTCGAACTCGTCGTCGGTGTCGGTGCCGTCGGCGCGCCAGTGCAGTCGCACCCGTCCGTCGGGGGCGGGCGTGAGCTGTTGCACGCCCTCGATGCCGGTCTGCACCCTGACCCCCTGCTCGACGAACGCCCCCGCGACCACCTCCGAGATGGAGGCGTCCGAGGCCATCAGGATGCGCGGCGCGAGGTCGAGCAGCGTGACCTCCGAGCCGAACGCGTTGAACACCGTCACCAGCTGCGCCCCGGTGTTGCCGGCGCCGATGACCGCGACCCGGCGCGGCAGGGCCGGCAGGTCCAGGACGTGCTCGGGCACGGTCGCGAGCTCCGCGCCGGGGATCGGCAACCGGCGGGAGTGTCCGCCCACGCAGACCAGGATGGCGCTCGCCCGGACCTCGCGGCCGCTGTCGAGCACCAGCGTGGTGTCGTCGACGAAACGGGCACGGCCCTCCTGGATGAGGGTGACACCGGCGTCGGCGAAGCGCTGCGCCTCGCTCTTGATGCCCCGGACGTTGTCCACCCGTTCCCGCACCCGCGCGACGGTGGCCGGCCAGTCGATGACCGGAGTGCCCAGCTCGATGCCGTACTCGTTGGCGTGCCGGGCGTCGCGGATGAGCCGGGCGGTCTTGGCCAGGACGCGGGTGGGCACGCACCCGGTGTTGACGCAGGTCCCGCCCAGCCGCCCCGCCTCCAGGACGACGACCGACGCCCCCAGCTCGGCGGCCCGCAGTGCGGCGGCCGTGCCGGCGGGACCGGCGCCGATGACGGCGACGTCGTACTTCTCGGTGGTGTCGGTGCTGTCCATGGGCGTCCAGACTGTCGGGGGCTCTCCTGGCCTGGTACCCCGCCGGGCGCGTCGGCGGATGCCCGCCCGAGGAAATCCGCGGGCGCACTGTCGGACCTCCGGGCTACATTCCGACCATGACCGGACCGGACACCCGTGGACGCACGACGTTCCCCGCGCCGTTCCTGAACGTGCTGGTCAACACGTTGTTCGTGTCGGTCATCGACTTCACCGTCTTCTTCGCGATCACCTTCTTCGTCTACCTGGAGACGCAGTCGGTGTTCGCCACCGCGATCATCGCGGGGCTCTACCTGGTGACCACCGCGAGCACCGGGATCTGGTTCGGCGGCATCGTCGACCACCACCGCAAGAAGGCGGTGATGCAGGTGTCGACCGCGGCGTCGGCCGTGCTCTACGCCGCCGCGCTGGTCATCGAACGCACCGCCGCCCCGGGCGCGTTCACCGATCCGGGTTCGGTGCGGCTCTGGGTGTTCGTCGTACTGCTGATGTGCGGTGTCATCGCCGGCAACCTGCGCGGCATCGCCATGCCGACGCTGGTCACCATCCTGGTCGACGAGGACCGCCGCGACCGGGCCAACGGTCTCGTCGGCTCCGCCCAGGGGGTGTCGTTCCTGGTCACCTCGGTGATCAGCGGAGTGCTCGTGGCGTGGGGCGGCATGTTCGCCGTCCTCGTGGTGGCGCTGGCGATCAACCTGGCCGCCATGGTCCACCTGGCCGCGGTGCGGGTCCCGGAGCCGCAGGTTGTGCGGGCGGAGGGCGCCGCCGGCCGTACCGACCTGCGGGGGACGTACCGGATGGTGCGACGCACCCCGGGGCTGCTCGCGCTCGTCCTGTTCTCGACGTTCAACAACTTCCTGGGCGGCGCGTTCATGGCGCTGATGGACGCCTACGGGCTGTCGATGATGTCGGTCCGCGCCTGGGGCTTCCTGTGGGGCGTCCTCAGTACCGGCCTCATCATCGGCGGGCTGCTCATCGCCCGCATCGGCCTCGGCTCCAACCCGGTGCGCACGCTGCTCGCCACCAACCTGGTGCTGTGGCTGGTCACGGCGGTGTTCCCGCTGCAGCCCTCGGTGTGGATGTTGGCGATCGGCATGTACGTCTTCATGCTGCTGGTGCCGTTCGTGGAGGCGTCCGAGCAGACCGTCCTGCAGCGGGTGGTCCCCCTGGAGCGGCAGGGCCGGGTGTTCGGCTTCGCGCAGAGCGTCGAGCAGTCGGCGTCCCCGCTGACCGCGTTCCTCATCGGACCGATCGCCCAGTTCGTCTTCATCCCGTTCATGACGACCGGTTCCGGTGTGGACTGGATCGGTGGCTGGTTCGGTACCGGGCCGGCCCGCGGGATGGCGCTCGTGTTCATCCTGGTCGCGATCATCGGACTGGTGGTCACCGGCTGGGCGCTGCGGTCCCGGTTCTACGGGTTGCTGTCGCGGCAGTACCGGGAGGCGCCGCCGCCCGAGGAGGCGTCCGCGGTCGAGGGCGTTCCCCCGGCGCCGACCGTGCCGGCGCTGACCGTGCCGCCGTCCCCGGACGCGCCCCCGGGTGGCGGTCCGGCGCTGCGCTGAGAGCGCAACGGCCGGGGGTCGCAGGGGCCCGGGCGCCCGCTAACCTCGGACGCCTGGGCCCGGCCGGTCGGCTTCCGACCGTGCGCCGTCCGCCCGGCACCGACCGCGCACCCGACCGCGAGGACACGCATGACCCAGCCGAGCACCGGCCGGACCGAGACCCGACCGGCCATCCTCACCGTGGACGACGATCCCAGCGTCTCCCGCGCGGTGGCCCGGGACCTGCGGCGGCGGTACGGGCAGGACCACCGCGTCGTCCGGGCCGACTCCGGCGCCGATGCGCTGGCGGCGCTGCGGGAGATCAAACTCCGCGGCGACCAGGTCGCGGTGTTGCTGGCCGACCACCGGATGCCGCAGATGAGCGGCCTGGAGTTCCTCGAGCAGGCGATGGACCTGTTCCCGGCGGCGAAGCGGGTGCTGCTCACCGCCTACGCCGACACCGACGCCGCCATCGAGGCGATCAACGTCGTCGATCTGGACTACTACCTGCTCAAGCCGTGGGACCCGCCGGAGGAGAAGCTCTACCCGGTCATCGACGCGATGCTCGAGTCCTGGCGGTCCACCGACCACCAGCCCGTGCCCGAGACCAAGGTCGTCGGGCACCGGTGGTCGGCCCGGTCCAGCGCCGTGCGCGACTTCCTCGCCCGCAACCTGGTGCCCTACCGCTGGTACCTGTCCGACTCACCGGAGGGGGAGCGGCTGCTGGCCGCCGCCGGTGCGGACGACAGCCGACTGCCCGTCGTGGTGGCGGCCGGCGGGGAGGTGCTGGTCGACCCCTCGGACGCCGAACTCGCCACCCAGGTCGGGCTGTCGACCGCGGCGGCGGCCGACTTCTACGACGTGGTGGTCATCGGCGGCGGCCCGGCCGGTCTGGGCGCGGCGGTGTACGCGGCCTCCGAGGGTCTGCGCACGGTGCTCGTCGAGCGGCTGGCCACCGGCGGTCAGGCCGGCCAGAGCTCCCGGATCGAGAACTACCTGGGTTTCCCGGACGGGGTGAGCGGGGCCCAGCTGACCGACCGCGCCCGTCGGCAGGCGCTGAAGTTCGGCTCGGAGCTGCTCACCACCCGCGACGCGGTGGGGGTGACGGTCAACGGCTCGGCTCGCACCGTGACGTTCTCCGACGGCGTCGAGATCAACGCGCACAGCGTCATCCTCGCCACCGGCGTGTCCTACCGGCAGCTCGCGTCCGAGCAGCTCGACGGGTTCACCGGCCGCGGCGTCTACTACGGCTCGGCGCTGACCGAGGCGACCAATTGCGCCGGGCAGGAGGTGTTCATCGTCGGCGGCGCCAACTCCGCCGGTCAGGCCGCGGTGTACTTCGCCCGGCACGCCCGCAAGGTCGTCATGCTCGTCCGCGGGCGGTCGCTGGAGGCGTCGATGTCGCACTACCTCATCCAGCAGATCGAGGACATCCCGAACATCGAGGTCCGCACCTGCACCGAGGTCGTCGACGGCACCGGCACCGACCACCTGGAGACGCTGACCCTGCGGGACAACGCCACCGGGGTGACGACCACGGTTCCGGCGCAGTGGCTGTTCGTGTTCATCGGCGCGCAGCCGCGGACCGACTGGCTGGACGCGGCCATCCTGCGCGACCGGCACGGCTTCATCCTGACCGGTCCTGACCTCGCCGTGGACGGTGAGCGGCCGCCGGCGTGGCCGTTGGACCGGCCGCCGTACCACCTGGAGACCAGCGTCCCCGGGGTGTTCGTCGCCGGCGACGTCCGCAGCGAGTCGGTGAAGCGGGTGGCGTCGGCGGTGGGTGAGGGCGCGATGGCCGTCACCCTGGTCCACCGCTACCTGGCCAGGCTGTGAGCCGGCGGGGTGCGGACGG
>JBQGEH010000556.1:0-2426 GCA_052039515.1 Nakamurella sp.
GTCCCGGAGCTCGCGGTGCTCGTCCAGGCTCTCATCGACGGGCTGATCGTGGACTACCTGGTCCGCCGGGACGGCACCCAGCCCCGGGAGGTGCTCGACATCTTCGCCGGCCACCTGGCCCACAACGCCCTGCGGGTCTGAGCCGGTCCGCCAGGGCAGACCGGTGACGACCCGTCGGATACACTCGGCCCCAGGTCATGAGTTCCAGCGTCAAGCCCCGGCTCGCTGGGCGGCAACCCTCCACACGCGGTGGGGTGCCCCGGGTGATTGACCCGGTGTCCCGCGAGGTGCGGGACACAAGCGCGGTCCACCAGCAGGTGGACCAGTCGGACGCCTGAACGGAGCGCCGCTGTGTGTGCACGAATGTGTTGTCGCCGCTGACCCGCGGCTGACGCCGCCGCCGGCACCGACCGCCGCGCCGTCAGCCACCCGGCACGATCCCGTACCCCCGATCCCCGGCGATCCGTCGTGAACCGGCGCCCGTGTGCGCCCCCCGGACCGCCCTCCCCGTCGCCGCCGGCGACGAGAAACGAGCACCGATGAGCACCGACTGGAAATTCGAGACTGTTCAGATCCACGCCGGTCAGGCGCCCGACGTCAGTACCCACGCCCGCGCGCTGCCGATCTACCAGACCACGTCGTTCACCTTCGACTCCTCCGAGCACGGCGCGAAGCTGTTCGCGCTGCAGGAGCTCGGCAACATCTACACCCGCATCCACAACCCGACGCACGACGCCGTCGAGCAGAAGATCGCCGCGCTCGAGGGCGGCGTCGGCGCGCTGCTGGTCGCCTCCGGTCAGGCCGCCGAGTCGCTGGCGCTGCTGACCGTGGCCAACGTCGGCGACCACATCGTCGCGAGCCCCCGGCTCTACGGCGGCACCTACAACCTGCTGCACTACACACTGCCGAAGTTCGGCATCACGGTCAGCTTCGTCGACGACCCGGACGACCTCGACGCCTGGCGCGCCGCCGTGCAGCCCCACACCAAGGCGTTCTACGCCGAGTCCATCTCCAACCCGCAGCTGGACATCCTCGACTTCGAGGGCGTCTCCGGCGTCGCCCACGAGCACGGCGTCCCGCTCATCGTCGACAACACCGTGGCCACGCCGTATCTCATCCGCCCGCTGGAGCACGGCGCCGACATCGTGGTGCACTCCACGACCAAGTACCTGGGCGGCCACGGCGTCGCCATCGGCGGTGCGATCGTCGACGGCGGCACCTTCGACTGGACCGCGGACCCGGAGAAGTTCAGCATCTTCAACACCCCGGACCCGAGCTACAACAACCTCACCTGGGGCACCGACCTCGGCCCGGACGGGCTCTTCGGCGTCAACGTCGCCTTCATCTTCAAGGCCCGGCTCCAGCTGCTGCGCGATCTCGGCCCGTCCACCACGCCGTTCAACGCCTTCCTGCTCAACCAGGGTCTGGAGACGCTCTCGCTGCGCCTGGAGCGTCACGTCGCCAACGCCACCGCCGTCGCCCGCTTCCTGGAGGGCCGCCCGGAGGTCGCGTCGGTGAACTACCCGGGCCTGGAGTCCTCGCGCTGGCACGCGCACCAGCAGAAGTACGCCCCGAACGGCGGCGGCGCGATCGTCGCCTTCGAGGTGAAGGGCGGCGCCGCCGCCGGAGAGGCGTTCGCCGACGGGCTCGAGCTGTTCTCCAACCTGGCCAACATCGGCGACGTCCGCTCGCTGGTCATCCACCCGGCCTCGACCACGCACTCCCAGCTCACCCCCGAGGAGCAGGCGAGCACCGGCGTGACCCCGGGCCTGATCCGGCTCGCCGTCGGGATCGAGCACATCGACGACATCCTCGCCGACCTGGAGAAGGGCTTCGCCGCCGCCGCGAAGGCCGGTGCGGACGCCGACGCGACCGGGGAGACCGCGCCCGAGCCGGCCGAGCCGGAGGTCGCCCCCGCGGGCGTCTGATCCATGAACGTTCACCCACCTGCGACCCCGAAACTGGCATGCTGATCTCCATGGCCTACGCCGACCGCACCGCGTCCGACCCGGGAGCCGGCTCCACCGGCCCCCGGGGCGGTGCCGTGCTGTCCGCCGTTCCCGGGCGGCGCGGTGACGCCACCGCCACCGTCACGCCGCTGTCCCGTGCGGACACCGCACCCCACCCGGAGATCTGGCGGGAGGGCGACCCGGTCGCCGACCGCCGCTTCGCCGACCTCGGCGACCTGGTGCTGGAGAACGGCGCCGTGCTGCCCGGCATCCGGATGGCCTACGAGACCTGGGGCACCCTGAACGAGGCCCGCGACAACGCGGTGCTCGTCCTGCACGCCCTCACCGGGGACGCCCATGTCGTCGGCCCGGCCGGTCCCGGTCAGCCGACCCCCGGGTGGTGGGACGGCCTGATCGGCCCCGGCGCGGTGCTGGACACCGACGAGCTGTTCGTGGTCGCGCCCAACGTGCTCGGCG
>JBQGEH010000557.1:0-2105 GCA_052039515.1 Nakamurella sp.
GGGCGGCGACCAGCACCGTACCGACGGTGGCCACCGTCGCGGCGATCATCGACGCGAACAGCTTTGTCTTCACAGGTCCTCCTCAGGACTCACCCACAATGGGAATCCGTACAATACGGTCGGACCGGTGCAGCGGCAAGAGGTCGCCCACCACTGTTCACCGGAAATCTCCCTGCCGCCGGTCGGCGTCGAGATCACTGCAGGGCCAACGCCGTTCTTTCCACCATTCCTTTGTCCGGAAATGTGCGAACGGCCGGACGGCACACTGTGTCCGGTCGGTTCTCGGTGACCCGCCGGAAATCCCGCGGAGAAAGGCGACAGCCATCGGGAGATGTCCACGCCGGCATACCCGGGGAATTCCCGACATTCGGGGTGACCGTCCTCCGCTCATCGAGAAGCGTTTAACAGTCGCTAGTCTCGCCGCCGGGCCGACCTGACCGATCAGCGGTTCAGGGGTGCAGATCCGGATGCCTGACCCAGACGGCCGGTTCGCACAACTCCCCGTGGTCGCGTCCGTGGTCGAGCTGCAGCGGGGCGAGAGCGAGCGGGAGGATGGCGGAACGGGCGTCCGACAGCGACATCCCGGACCACCGTTCCCACTCCGCGACGGTTCCGGTGAAGCACTGGGACGTCCCGCTGGTGCCGATGACCCGCGCGCCCATCGCGAGGTGGGTCCGCAGCCAGGGGTCCAGCGCGGTGCCGTCCGGCCGGGTCCACGCGGCGTAGGTGTCGATGGGTGTCAACGGGTACCGCATTTTCCCGGGCAGGCGCAGCGGAGCCACCACGCGGCGCAGCCCGCGCCGGCGGGCGGCGTCGCTCAGGGCTCGCAGCGCGACGCCGGCCACCCCCGCACCGTGCCGGTCCGGCCGCACCTGGGCGGCGCCGATGACCAGCGTGTCGCAGTCCGCTCCGGCGTCGTGGTCGGCGAGCGCGCGGACGAGCGAGTCGGAGTACCCGGCGGGCAGCGCGGCCGGGTCACCGTCCCAGCGGATCGGTACGCCCCAGCACCCGGCGACCAGCGTGCCGTCCGCGTCGGCGCTGAGGATCAGCTCCAGGTCGGTGAACAGCTCCCGGATCCTCGGCAGGCAGGCCGCCGCGGTCACGTCGGCGTCGATGAAAGGAGGCCAACCGCCGCCGAACAGGGCGGTCAGCTGCTCCGGTGGACGGGGCCGGGCACGGAACGGTTCGGCGGTCAGGCCCGACGCACCCACCCGCTGCGGGGTCGGCTCCGTCGTCACGGCCCCGACGGTACCGACGGGAGCCGCCGGGTGGCGCAGAGCCGCCGGGAGAGTGTGCCGGGTCAGCGGGACCGGAGGCGCCGGACGCCGCCGGCCAGCGCGGCGGCGGCGGGCAGCGCGAGACGGGTGGTCGTCGCACCGAGAGGCGTGGCGGTGGCGCGGATCCAACCCAACGGCTGCAGCGACTCCCGGACCGCGGCAGCCCCGCGCGTCCGCACTCGCTGCTCGTAGGCGTGGACGGCCATCGGAACCGTTTCGTGACCCGCGGCGGCACGCTCCAGCGCGGCGCACAGGTCGGCCGCGTCCTCGATGGCGGTGGCGGCACCACGGCCGCCGGTGGGTGGGACGGCGTGCACGGCGTCGCCCAGAGCGGTGATCCGACCGGCGGGCCACGGCGCGATGCGGTCGGGGTCGGCGGCACGGAAGACGAACGCGCGCACCGTGTCCGGGTCGGCGTCGCCGATCAGTGCGCGCTGCGGGGCCGCCCAGCCGCGGCGCCGCAGGGCGTCACCGGCCACCGACAGAAGATCCTCGGACGGCAGGTCGGCGACGGCGGCACCGCCGGGCGCCGTCAGCGCGCCGTCGACGGCGATCAGCCCCCAGATGACCCGCGCCGGCGGCATCCCGCCGGGCGGATCCGGCCGGTGCACCGCGTGCAGCGGACTGTCCCGCACCGGGTCGTGCCAGGCGGCGTAGAGCCCGACACCGCCGGGGCCGACGGCCAGCATGGACCCGGTCGCGACCAGCCGCCGGGCGGCGGACCCGAGTGTCCCGCCGTCGGTCCAGCCGGCGATGGCGGTGACGCCGGCCGTAGTGGCGGTCGGGCCGCCGGCCAGTCGGGCGGCGACCGCGGACCGGGCGCCGTAG
>JBQGEH010000558.1:0-1510 GCA_052039515.1 Nakamurella sp.
CTGGCGGTGCGGTGCTGGTCAAGGCTCGATCCACCCTAACCGTCTGGTCACGGAGCCCGGCCCGGGCGTCGCCACTGTCGGGCCGTTCGGGGCGGAACGAGTCATCGGCAGGGTGGCCGGGCTGGTGAAGGGGTGCGGCGCGAGGGCGCCGTCCCGGCCCGCCCCGTCCCATCAGCGGCCGGGCTTGGTGGGCACGTCAGCGACGTTCCCGACCGTGATGTCGGCGATGGCGGTCACCGCGGTCCCGCTCAGATAGACGCTCTGCGAATGGTTCATGCCGTCATCGATCTCGTTGGCGGCGATCGCGGCCCCCACGGCCGCGCTAGTGACCGGGACGGCTTTGAGGGCCGTCGACGTCCAGGCGGCCAGTGAGTGTTCGGCGCGACTCCCATGGGCGTCGACGACTGTTCCGCCGAAGTCGGCGTCCGCGGGGTCCGTCCCGAGGGGCGAATTGTTGAGGTCCTCCACTGCCCCGGCGATGGTAGGCAGAGGACCAAGAAACCAGGTCTCGTTTGCTCGCTTGCGTGCGTGCACCAGAGTCGCCAGCAGATCGGCTTCCGGCCGGGGCACCGGGTCGTCCAGTGCAATGACCCAGACGTGCCCGGCAGCAACATTCGGGTAGTCCGCGACGGACCTGGCCAACGTGCTCGCGCCTGGTGAGCCCAGGAGGACGACATCGTCGATGGCTGCCCCTTGCGCTGCCGCAGCCGACACCACCACGGATCCCATCGAATGTCCGACGGCCACCTGTCGAGCAGTCTCCGGGGCGAATTGACGGAACCGCTGCAGGTCAGCGGCCAGAGCGCGTCCTCCGGCGACGGCAGCTTCGTCGTCTCCCGCATTCAGTAGGTTCGACGTACGGTCTGGCGTGTAGCCAAGGGTGGCTGGAATGTCATAGCCGAACCAGGCCACGACGGCGCTGTTCTCGCCCGGACTGCGGCGGTGCGCCTCGGCCCGCAGCCTCGCCGCATCGCCGAGAGCGCCCGACATGTTGTCTGCGCTGTTGGTGAGGCCCGGAACCATCGTCGTGACGGTGTCTGCCGAACTCATATCCCCGATGCCGATCGCGGCGGCGCCCTGGCTCGTCGCGGTGGCGGGGATGTAGGTCAGTAGTTGGACCGCTTGCCCCGAAGCCTCGGCCTCGACGAGAGCGGCATGGATGTTCTCGGCGCGGTTTTTGGTCGCCTCGTCCGCGGACTGCCGATCGGCCTCCAGGCGCGCTCGCGCCTCGGCGTCGGCCTGCGCGGCTGTCGCCGGGGCCGGAGTCAACATGTCGTTGACCGACTGGGCCGCCGACTGCACCGCGGCCTCTAGGGCCGCGCCCGTCCGGCGGGTGGCATCGACCAGCACGCCACCGATGTTCGCGCCGGATCCGGCCTTCCCGCCGGCCAGGGCCGAGCCGATGGCGGCGCCCAGCGCACCGACGGTGACCGCAGCGGCATCCGTCAAGAGGTCGAAGCCGTGGTGGGCCAGATCGGAGAGCCCCGGCCCGGCGATCGTGGGGGCGGAG
>JBQGEH010000559.1:0-3422 GCA_052039515.1 Nakamurella sp.
GGTCGAGGACGCCGGCGGCCTGCAGTGCGGCGGTGGTCGTGGCCACCACGTCGGCCAGCCCGGCGTCCAGGTCCCGCGCGGCGTGCTCATCGGCGATGATCTCGACGCCCCAGGGGCCCGCGAAGCCCAGTTCCGCGACGACCTCGATGAAGCCGACCACGTCGAAATCGCCCTGCCCGCAGTACCGGCGGTGGTGCATCGTGTCGTGGTAGAGGTCGCCGCGCGGCGGACCGGCGTCGTCCAACTCGACGCAGAACACCAGCTCACCGGGGATCGACGCCAGGTCGGCCAGGGTCGAGGGACCCCGCTCGACGTGCCAGGTGTCGACGGTCAGCCCGGCGGCCGGATGGTCGGCCGCGGTCACCAGCCGGGCCGTCTCGACGAAGTCGGGCAGGTTGGACATCGGCAGTACCTCCAGGGCGACCCGGGTCCCGACGTCCGCCGCCTGCGCGGCCAGCCGGTGCAGCTCGACCGCCCACTGATCGAGGTCCGGCGGCGGCGGGGCCGGCTGGTCCGGATCGAAGCGCACGTCACCGGCCAGCTTGATCTGCCGGGCCCGCAGGTCGGCGGACGCGTCGAGCAGCAGCCGGCGGGCGGCATCCGAGCGGACCCGCCGCTCGCCGGTCGTCCACCAGTCGGTCAGCTGCTCGACCTCCACGTGCGCCAACCCCATGTCGTCGCACAGCCGGCGAAGATCGTTCCACGGCATCGCCTCTCGGCCGGCAACCAAGTCCTTGATGGTGAAGCCGATGCCGACGAAACCGGCCCGAGCCACCGCCTCGGCTCGCTCGCGCAGCGAGAATCGGCTGGGGGAACCGGCGTCGACCGATCCGGCGTGGGTCCAGCTGGTGGCGACCAGGGGTGCGGACATGAACGCTCCGGGGAGTCAAAAACGGCAGGGTGATCATCACCCTGCCGCATGCGGACCGCCCGTGCTCAGGTGCCGGTCGTGGTGGCCGAGCCCGGGCCCCCGGCCGGAGGCGTACCGCCGCCTGCTCCCCCACCGGCCATGCCCGTCGCCGCCTGCTGGGTGACGCTGCCGGCGTAGTCGTTGGTGGGGTCGCGGTAGATGGTGTGCACGTGACCCCAGCCGGAGGTGGTTACGCCGGCGACATCGGCCCCGGCGGAACCCTGCTGGGCCTGGAACGCGACATAGACGTTCGGACCGGAGATGGAGAACGAGATGCCGTCACCGGTGCTCATGTCGTAGGTGGTGGCACCCGCCCAGGCGACGACGGTGGTGTCCAGGGTGGCCTCGATCTTCGCCAGCGCGGCCGCGTTCGTCTCGTCGTCGGCCATCCCGGCCCAGTTCGCGATGAGGTCCAGGAGCAGCTGCTTCTGCTCGTCGGTGAGGTCGGCCCCGGTCAGGCCGGTACCGGTGGTGAAGTCGCAGGTGTCGCCGGGGGCGCACATGGTCACCTCGCCGGAGGTCAGGGTGGCCTGCTGCTCGGCGGTGAGGCTGTCGTAGAAGGCGAATGCGCTGGTGTAAATGGCCTCGAACGGCTGCACCTGCGTGCCGTCGGCGGCGGTGTAGACGGCCGGTTGGATGCCGAGGTGGGTCGGGGCGAAGGTGATCGTGTCCGCGGTGCCGTCGAGGGTGGCGTTGAGACCGAGATGGTGCCCACCGAACTGGACCTCGAAGGCGCTGGTGTCCGCGGGGTCGCCGAAGAACGCGATGTAGTACTGCCCCAGCGACTCCTCGGTGCTGGAGCTCTTCTCGTGCAGGTACTCGTCGCCACCCATGATCCCGGCGACGGTCGCGTAGGCGTCGTCGCTGAGCAGCGACTTGAGGACGACCAGCGCGGCGGTCTGCTGCTCCTCGGTCAGGTCGGTGAGGTTCAGTCCCGCTCGCTGCACGAAGGTGACCGGGAAGTTCGACCAGGACGTCGTTTTCGTCTCGTCGTCGTAGTCGTAGAGCACGGCCTCGCGTTGCGCGTCGGTCAGGGTGGCCAGGAACGCCTGGGCGGCGGCGGCCGTGTCGGTGATCGTCTGGTCCGTGGTCATCGCATCGGTGCCGGCCGTGGCCGACTGGGCGGCGGTGGTCAAGGCGGACGTCAACGACGTGGCGGACGCGATGGCACTGGACGCCGAACTGGAGGACGAACCCGCCGTCGCGGCGACGCCTGCGGCGGTCGTGGTGTCGGACTGAGTCGCACACCCACCGAGGACCAGCCCGCCGATCAGCAGGGTCGAGGCGGCCCACCTGCGGAGGCGGCCGGGAATGCGGCGACGGGAGGTGGCGGAGTTCGAACGCGGGATGACCATGGGACCGAGCCTCGAGGGACTCGCTGTGCGCGTGCTGAGCTGTTCCCAGGCACGTCCCGTGACCCCGTTGTGCAGTTGCCCAGCGCTCAGCCGTCCCCGGTGGCGACGTCCCGACCCTCCGCGCACCACTGCGAGTACGAGCCGGGGAACAGCGCCATCGGCACTCCGGCGACCTCGGCGGCCAGCACCGTCTGCGATGCGGTGATGCCCGAGCCGCAGGACGCCGCCGCCCGCGGTCCGTCGGCGGTGACGCCGGCGACGGCGAACACCAATCGCAGGTCCTGTGGCGACCGGAACAGGCCGCCTTCGGTCACGTGGGACGACGGCAGGTTGACCGCACCGGGGATGTGCCCGGCGACCGGGTCCATGGGTTCGACGTCGCCGCGGAAGCGCTCGGGGGCCCGCGCGTCGAGGAGCCGACCGCCGGCACCGTCGGACCCGTCGGCCAACGCGGCCGCCTCGTCGATGTCCACCACCGGCATCGCGCCCGGGCGGACGGTCACCCGGCCCGGCCGGGACGCTCCTCCGGGGCCGGTCTCCGTACCGCCGCCGGCCGCCTGCCACGCCGGCCAGCCTCCGTCGAGCACCCGCACGTCGCGCAGACCCGACCATCGCAGCAGCCACCAGGCCCGCGCGGACGGCAGCCCGTTCCCGCCGTCGTAGACGATCACGGTGGAGTCGTCGTCGATGCCACAGGACCGCCAGACCCGCTGCAGATCCTCCGGATCCGGTAGCGGATGGCGACCACCGGCTCCGGACTCGCCGGCCAGGTCGCGATCCAGGTCGAGGAACAGGGCTCCCGGAATATGACCGTCCAGGTAGGCGTTCAGATCGGAGCCGGCCAGGGTCCACCGCACGTCCAGCACGACGGGACGGGCGGGATCCACCGCTGGGGCGTCGGCTGGCCCGAGCAGGGCCAGGAGATCCCCGGCGGACAGCACCGGCGCGTTGCGTTCCCAGGTGTCGGTCATGCCGTCAGTGTGGCCCACGGGTGCGCACCCGGGCCCTTCGCCTCTGGCGTCGACGGCCGGGCGCACCGGGGAGACGGCGGCACTTGTGGGTACGATCGTCACGGCGAAAAGGGGACGCGAACGGTGAATGACCTCATCGACACGACCGAGATGTACCTGCGGACGGTGTTCGAACTCGAAGAAGAG
>JBQGEH010000560.1:0-2236 GCA_052039515.1 Nakamurella sp.
CCTGCACCCCGGGTGCCCCGGTGGAGCAGGGATCGCAGCCCTACACCGCCACCGCCACCGACCCGGCCGGCAACACCGCGACCGCGACGACGACGTTCACCATCGACGCGGAGGGTGACGACACCACTCCCCCCGACGCCCCGGTGATCACGGCTCCCGAGGAGGGCTCCACCACCGACGACGCGACGCCGGAGTTCTCCGGCACCGCCGAGCCCGGCTCGACGGTCGTGGTCGAGGACGCCGACGGCGCCGAGGTCTGCACGGCGGCCGCCGGCACCCCGAATGGCACCTGGTCGTGCACGCCCGACGTGGCACTCCCCGAGGGCGAGGCGACCTACACCGCCACCGCCACCGACGAGGCCGGCAACACCTCCGACGGCACCGACGTGACCTTCACGATCGACCTCGACACCACGGTCACGATCACCACCCCGGCCAACGGCTCGACCACCGCCGACATCACGCCCACCATCGGTGGCACCGGAGAGGACGGCGCCACGGTCGAGGTCACCGAGAACGGCCTCCCCGTCTGCTCGGCCACGGTCACCGCAGGCACCTGGAGCTGCACCCCGACCGTGCCGCTCCTGCCCGGGTCTCACACGCTCACCGCCACGGCGACCGACGAGGCCGGCAACGCCGACGCCGCGTCGACCACCTTCACCGTGGTGCTCGTCGACGACGAGGCTCCGGACGCACCCGTGATCGAGACCCCGGCCGGGGACGAGGTCACCGACGACGCGACCCCGGAGTTCAGCGGGACCGCCGAGCCCGGCTCGACCGTGACCGTGCGTGACGACGAGGGTGCCGAGATCTGCACCGCGGATGCCGACCCCCTCACCGGCGCCTGGGACTGCACCCCCGAGGCAGACCTGCCCGAGGGCGAGAACACCTACACCGCCACCGCCACCGACGAGGCCGGCAACGAGTCCGAGGAGGACTCGGTGACCTTCACGGTCGACACCGCCACCACCGTCACCATTTCCACCCCGGCGGACGGCTCGACCACCGACGACATCACGCCGACCATCACCGGCACCGGCGAGGCCGGCGCCACCGTCGTGGTCACCGATGCCGACGACAACGAGGTCTGCACCACCACCGTCCCCGCCGGCGGCATCTGGAGCTGCACCGCGACTGCTCCCCTCGACGGCGAGGTCACCCTCACCGCCACCGCCACCGACGAGGCCGGCAACACCGACACCGCGACGACCACCTTCACGATCGAGCCGAGCGGTGGCGACACCGTTCCGCCGGCGGCACCGGTCATCACGGCGCCTGCCCAGGGATCGACGGTGCAGGACACGACGCCGCAGGTCTCGGGCACCGGTGAGCCCGGTGCGACCGTCGTGGTCAGCGAGGGCTCGACGCAGCTGTGCACCGCGGTCGTCGGCCCGGGCGGCCAGTGGTCCTGCTCCTCAACGGTCGTGCTCGCCCCCGGCCCGCACACCGTCACGGCCGTGCAGACCGACCCGAGCGGCAACACCAGCCCCGCGACAGCCGTCACCTTCACCGTGGTGGCCGCCCCGGCCGACCCCGACGGCGACGGACTGCCCACCCAGCAGGAGGGCACGATCGGGACCAACCCGAACAACCCGGACACCGATGGCGACGGGCTCAGCGACGGGGCCGAGGTCAACACCCACGGAACCCAGCCGCTGAACCCCGACACCGACGGCGACCGGATCACCGACGGCCGCGAGATCGCAGGGGTGCGGATCCGCGAGCGGTTCGAGGTCTGCGGTCGCAAGGCGCGCACCGCGATCATCGTGACCACCGACCCGCTGGCCAAGGACACCGACAAGGACGGCCTCACCGACGGCGCCGAGGTGCGCGGCACCAAGGTGAAGCAGAAGGTCCGCACGAAGACGAAGTCCTTCAGGATCGGCAAGACGCGGACCAACCCGACGAAGAAGGACACCGACCGCGACGGCCTGAAGGACAAGGTCGAGCTCACCGGCAAGGCCAACAAGCGCTTCAAGAAGGCCAAGACCGACCCGACCAAGTGCGACACCGATCGCGGCGGCGTCAGCGACGGCGCCGAGGTCAAGGCGAGGTCCAACCCGGCCGACTGGCGCTCCGGTCCCCGCAACCCGCGCATCGGTCGCGGCCGGATGGTCCCCGAGGGAGACCTCCAGGACATCGGCTGAGCCCGGCCCCGGCCCGATCGCGTCAGCACCGAGCGGCGGTCCCCGACAGGGGCGGGGTACGCCGCGCGGGCGCCCCCCCGGGGGCGGCC
>JBQGEH010000561.1:0-2506 GCA_052039515.1 Nakamurella sp.
GCCTGCTTCCTGGCCGCGGCCCGCGATCGTTCCTGCCGCCGGCACATCGACCTGCAGCGCGTGTCCAGCGCCCTGTGTTCGGTCGACTGACCCAGCCCCCGGCTGAACCCGTCGCTGCGGCGACCACTTCTGTTGCGCTGCCGGACTTCTCGGCGCGCTCATCGTGCACCCTTCCATGATGGTCGTCCGTCGTCACCGGCGGCCCACACGGGAGCGGTCCGCATCCCCGGTCATCGCGTCGGACACCCGACCCGATGCGTTCCCGTCGCGCCGATTCGGCGCTCGGCCCGAAAGCCGTCATGTCCTCTTCGCTCATCGCGCATCCGGGGGCGTCGCATCCTGATGCCCACCCGCCCTCGCCATCCCTCGACCCGTCGAGCCTGACCGTCGTCCGGTCCCGCCACCCCTGGCGCTGGCTCGCGGCCGCCGCCGCGCTCGTCCTGGTCGCCCAGTTCGTCAACGGACTGGTCACCAACCCGGGCTGGGACTGGCCCGCGTTCGCCGACTACTTCACCGCTCCCGCGGTGCTGCGGGCCCTGTGGCTGACCGTGCAGCTCACCGTCTACGGGACGGTGCTCGGGTTCGCGCTCGGTATCGCGCTGGCGGCCGCCCGCCTGTCGAAGAACCCGGTCCTGCAGACGATCTCGTGGACGTACGTCTGGGCCTTCCGGTCGATCCCGCTGATCGTGCAACTGCTGTTCTGGTTCAACATCGCCTACCTGTACCAGAGCATCTCGATCGGGGTGCCGTTCGGACCCGGCCTGTTCAGCCTCGACGTCAACTCCACAATCAGTGGGATGGCCGCTGCCGTCATCGGTCTCGGGTTGCACCAGGCCGCCTACTCAGCCGAGATCATCCGCGGCGGCATCCTGTCGGTCGACTCCGGCCAGCTGGAGGCGGCAGCCGCGCTCGGCCTCCCCCGCCGTCGGCAGTTCTTCCGCAGCGTGCTGCCCCAGACCATGCGCGGCATCCTGCCGAACGCCGCCAACGAGGTCATCAGTCTGTTCAAGGGCACGTCCATCGTCTCCACCATGGCGATCGCCGAGCTCTTCTACCAGGTACAGGTCATCTACGGCCGCAACGGCCGGGTCGTCCCGCTGCTCATGGTCGCCACCGTCTGGTACATCGTCCTGACCACCGGCCTGTCGATCGTCCAGTACTACGTGGAGCGGCACTACGCCAAGGGTGCCGTTCGCACCCTGCCGCCGACGCCCTGGCAACGCCTGCGCGCTCGGGTGAACGGAGCCGCACGATGAGCGGACTGTTCGACCGGCTGCGCAGCCGCCGCTCCGCAGCTCCGGCACCGGCCGACTCGGCCGACGCGCTGGAGATCTTCGGAGTCCACAAGTCCTACGGCGCGCTCACCGTGCTGGACGGCATCGACCTGCGGGTCCGGCGGGGCGAGGTGGTCGCCATCATCGGACCGTCCGGCTCGGGCAAGTCCACGCTGCTCCGCTGCATCAACCACCTCGAGAAGGTCGACCAGGGCCTGATCCTGGTGGGTGCCGAACCAATCGGTTACCGCCTGCGGGGCACCCGGCTGCACGAACTGTCGGAGCGGGACATCCTGCGCCAGCGGGTCAAGGTGGGTTTCGTCTTCCAGAACTTCAACCTCTTCCCCCACCTGACGGTGCTGCAGAACGTCATCGAGGCCCCGGTCTCGGCCCAGCGTCGGCCCCGGGAGGAGGTGCTCGACCGGGCCCGGGACCTGCTCGCCGCGGTGGGAGTGGCCGACAAGGCCGACGCCTACCCACGGCAGCTGTCCGGCGGTCAGCAGCAGCGGGTGGCCATCGCCCGGGCGCTCGCGCTGGAGCCCGAGGTGCTGCTCTTCGACGAACCGACCTCGGCGCTGGACCCGGAACTGGTCGGCGAGGTCCTCGCCGTCATCAGGGATCTCGCCGCCCAGGGCCGCACTCTGGTCATCGTCACCCACGAGATCGCCTTCGCCCGGGAGACGGCCGACCGCATCGTGTTCATGGACCAGGGTGTCGTCGTCGAGGAAGGCCCACCCGCCCAGGTCCTCGACCATCCCACCCAGGACCGCACTCGCGCCTTCCTGCACGCCGTTCTCTGATCCGGGCGCCGGCCCGGCGTCCGCCTTCGACTCGATCCCCGCCCGGGGCGCGCACCCACGTCGCCCCGGCCTTCGCCGACCCCACAACCCCTGCTCGACCCATCGAAAGGATCCACCATGCTCACCCGACTCCGTCGCGGCGCCGCTACGACCTCGGCCGTCGTGGCCGCGGCCCTGGTGCTGACCGCCTGCGGCGGCGGCTCGTCCACTTCCCCGGCCGCGAGCACCAGTGACGGCACCGCGTCGCCGGCCGCCGCGCAGAGCGGCTCGGCGGCGACGTTCAACCTGACGCCGGACCAGAACCGCATCCGCACCGAGAAGGTCGACCCATCGCCGCTCTCGTCCCGCAGGAGATCCGGGACCGGGGCACGATCCGCATCACCGGATCGGCCGGAACCGCTCCGCCCCTGCGTTTCTACGCCGACGACGACA
>JBQGEH010000562.1:0-2794 GCA_052039515.1 Nakamurella sp.
GGCTGACCCAGTCGTGGTCGGACGTCCCCTGGCCGGTCCTGGGACGGCGCGGCGAGCTCGCCGGCGTGGTCGTCCCGGTGTGGGCGCTGCTCGCGATCGTCGTCCTGGTCGGCACCGTCGTGGCCTACCTGGCCGGGATCGCCGCCCTCCGCCGGCTGCCGGCCCCGATCGCGGCGGTGGTGGCCACGATGGAGGTCGTCGTCGCCGCGGGCGCGGCGTGGCTGCTGCTCGGCGCGCCCCGCTCGGCGTGGGCGCTGGCCGGCGGCGCCCGGTTGCTGGCGGGCGCCCTGGTGGCCCAGCGCGGGCCGGGGCGGGCGCGCCTCGATCCGGACGCCGCCGCGGTGCCGGCCGCTCCCGTCAGCCGGTGACCGCGGCGACCTCGGCGACCAGCGCGTCGAGGACGGTCCGGACCGCCAACCGGGCCGCCCGGTCGGGCCGGGACAACGCCTCCACGACCCGGCCCGCCCGGATCTGCCGCAGCGGCACGAGGGCGAACCGGCCGGCCGCCCGTTCCGCGCTGGTGTGCCGGGGCAGCAGTCCGATGCCGTGGCCGGCGCCGATGAGCTTCTCGATGAGCGGGAGGTGGGTGCTGCGGCGGACCACCCGGACCGGCAGCCCTGAGCGGGCGGCCACCGCGGTCAGCACCCGGTCGATCGGGTACTCCGGCGGCGGCACGATCCAGGACTCGCCCACCAGGTCCTCGGCGGTGACGTACTCCCGGCCGGCCAGCGGGTGGTCCAGCGGCAGCCCGACGTCCAGCGGCTCCCGCATCAACAGCACCGCACTCACCTGCGACCGCGCCGGCGGCACCACGTCGTCGGAGCGGTGGGCGATCACGATGTCGTAGTCGGCGGTCAGCCCGGCGAAGGCGTCCTGGGTGACGTCCTCGTCGAAGGTCTGCAGGTCCAGCCCGGGGTGGCGGGCGAGCCGGTGCAGCAGCCCGGGGATGAGCAGCTCCGCCGCGGAGTGGAACGACGCGAGACGCACCGTGCCGCCCACCTCGCCGCGGTAGGCCTCCCACCCCGCCTGCGCCTCGGCGAGCGCGGTGGCCACGGTCACCGCCCCGACGACCAGTGCGCGGCCCGCGTCGGTCAGCGCGACACCCCGTCCCACCCGCTCGACCAGCGGCACCCCGACGTGCCGCTGCAACGCCTTCAGCTGCTGCGACACCGCCGACGGTGTCCGTCCCACCGCCTCCGCGACGGCGGTGACCGAGCCGCGGTCGGCGAGCTCGCGCAGCAGGGTGAGCTGGTCGAGATCGAGTTGATCGGTCCGCATTGAAGTGACGCTACAACCTCAGTTCAGATCATTGCGCTTGTGCTTCACTGTCGCGGGCTGGCACCGTTCCCGGCGTGACCACCCGTGACCGCCTGCTCGCCGTCCTCGTCGCCGTCTGCTGGGGCCTGAACTTCCCCGCCACCGCCCTGGCGCTCGAGCACTTCCCACCGCTGCTGATGGTCGCGGTGCGCTTCGCGCTGATCGCCCTGCCGACGCTGGTGTTCGTGCCGCGCCCGGCCGTGCCGGTCCGCTGGCTGATCGGGGTGGGGCTCGGGATCGGCACCCTGCAGTTCGCCTTCCTCTACCTGGGGATGGCCGCCGGCATGCCGAGTGGGCTCGCCTCGCTGGTACTGCAGGCGTCGGCGCCGTTCACGGTGATCCTGGCCGGAGTCTTCCTGCGCGAGAAGCTGTCCGGACGTCAGGTCGTCGGGATCGCCGTGGCCGTCGCCGGTCTGGCCGCCATCGCGGTGCACCGGGCGCAGGTCGCGGCGCTGCTGCCGGTGGCGCTCACCCTGTGCGGCGCGCTCGGCTGGGCGATCGGCAACGTCTGCAGCCGACAGGCCAAGGCGCCGAACCCCTTCCACCTCACGCTGTGGATGTCGACGGTGCCGGTGCTGCCGATGCTGGCGCTGTCGCTGGTGGTCGAGGGCCCCCGGCGGATCGGCGAGGCACTGTCCACGGTGGCCACCGTCGCGGCCCTGCCGGCGGTCGGCGGGCTGCTCTACATCGTGCTGATCGCGACGTTGCTGGGGTACGGCATCTGGAACACGCTGATGGGCCGCTACCCGTCCAGCACGGTGGCGCCGTTCTCGATGCTGGTGCCGGTGGTCGGCGTGGTGTCGTCCTGGCTGATCTTCGGCGAGGGCATCGACCTCGTCGAGCTCATCGCCGGCGCCGCGATCGTCGGCGGGGTGCTGTACGGGTCGCTGCGGCCACGCGCCCGCGCGGTCGCACCGGCGGAGCTGGTCGCCGTCCGGTGAGCTGAGGGTGCGTTGTTGCACCCCGGGCTCGAAGGCGTTACCGTTCCGGACGACAGATGGTCCACGTGGACCATTCCAGTCGGACCACTCACCCGGAACCTGGGATCGCCGTGACACCGCTCAACCCCCTCGCGCTGGCCACCCTCGGCCTGCTCGTCGAGCGGCCGATGCACCCCTACGAGATGTTCCAGCTGCTGCTGGACCGCTCGGAGGACCGGCTGGTCAAGGTCCGGCGCGGCACCCTGTACCACGCGGTCGCCCGCCTGACCGAGGCCGGACTGGCCCGGGTCGTGGGCACCGACCGGGAGGGCAACCGGCCCGAGCGGACCACCTACGCCATCACCGACGCGGGCCGCGACGCCGTCACCGCCACCGTCCGCACCCTGCTCACCGCGCCCGACCCGGAGTACCCGGTGTTCCCGCTGGCGCTCGCCGAGGCGCACAACCTCCCCCGCGGGGAGGTGCTGACCGCGCTCGGCATCCGCATCGACGCCCTCACCGCCGAACTGGCGGCCTTCGACGCCGGGATCGACGAC
>JBQGEH010000563.1:0-2164 GCA_052039515.1 Nakamurella sp.
TGGCACGACCCGTCCAGCAGCGAGTACGTCGAGCCGGTGTTCTCCGAGTACCTGGAGCTGGACCTGTCGACGGTGGTGCCGTCCATCGCCGGTCCGAAGCGCCCGCAGGACCGCATCGAGCTCACCGACGCCAAGGCCTCGTTCCGCAAGGCCCTGCACGACTACGTCGGCCTGAACGCCGCCGCGCCGGAGACCAACCTGGACGAGGCGATCGAGGAGACCTTCCCGGCCAGCGACCCGGTGTCCACCATCCCGGCCTTCGCCGACGAGGACGCCGACGACAAGGTCGTCACCGCCCTGAAGTCCGCCGCGGGCGGCGCCAACGGCCGGCCGTCCAAGCCGACCCGGGTGTCCACCGCCGAGTACGGCGACTTCGAGCTGGACCACGGCGCCGTGGTGATCGCCGCGATCACCTCCTGCACCAACACCTCCAACCCGTCGGTGATGCTGGGTGCGGCGCTGCTCGCCCGCAACGCGGTCAACCGCGGCCTGACGGTCAAGCCCTGGGTCAAGACGACCATGGCGCCCGGCTCGCAGGTCGTCACCGACTACTACGAGAAGGCCGGTCTCTGGCCGTACCTGGAGAAGCTCGGCTACAACCTGGTCGGCTACGGCTGCACCACCTGCATCGGCAATTCCGGCCCGCTGCCGGACGAGATCTCCGCGGCGGTGAACGAGGCCGACCTCACCGTGGTGTCGGTGCTGTCGGGCAACCGCAACTTCGAGGGCCGGATCAACCCGGACGTGAAGATGAACTACCTGGCGTCCCCGCCGCTGGTCATCGCCTACGCGCTGGCCGGCACGATGGACTTCGACTTCGACGAGACCCCGCTGGGCACCGACGAGCAGGGCACCGACGTCTACCTCAAGGACATCTGGCCGTCCCCGCAGGAAATCGCCGACACCATCAACGGCTCCATCAACCGCGAGATGTTCGCGGCCAGCTACGCCGACGTCTTCGACGGCGGCGAGCGCTGGAAGTCGCTGCCCACCCCGACCGGCCGGGTGTTCGAGTGGGACGAGGAGTCGACCTACGTCCGCAAGCCCCCGTACTTCGACGACATGCCGGCCGAGCCCGCGCCGGTCACCGACATCAGCGGGGCGCGCGTGCTCGCGCTGCTGGGCGACTCGGTGACCACCGACCACATCTCCCCCGCCGGGGCGATCAAGGCCGGTACCCCCGCCGCGCAGTACCTCACCGAGCACGGCGTGGAGCGCAAGGACTTCAACTCCTACGGGTCCCGCCGCGGCAACCACGAGGTGATGATCCGCGGCACCTTCGCCAACATCCGGCTGCGCAACCAGCTGCTGGACGACGTGCAGGGCGGCTACACCCGTGACTTCACACTCGACGGTGCTCCGCAGGCGTTCATCTACGACGCGGCGCAGAACTACGCCGCCGCGGGGACGCCGCTGGTGGTGCTGGGCGGCAAGGAGTACGGCTCCGGGTCGTCGCGTGACTGGGCGGCCAAGGGCACCGCGCTGCTGGGTGTGAAGGCTGTCATCACCGAGTCGTTCGAGCGCATCCACCGCTCCAACCTCATCGGCATGGGCGTCATCCCGCTGCAGTTCCCGCAGGGCGAGAGCGTGAAGTCGCTGGGCCTGGACGGCACCGAGACGTTCGACTTCAGCGGCATCACCGCGCTGAACGACGGCGGCATCCCGCGGACCGTGCACGTCACCGCGACCAAGCCGTCAGGCGAGGTCACCGAGTTCGACGCCACCGTGCGCATCGACACCCCCGGTGAGGCCGACTACTACCGCAACGGCGGCATCATGCAGTTCGTGCTGCGGTCGCTGCTCGCGGGCTCGAAGTAGCCGCCCGGCGGTAGGCGGAGGGACTCGCGGTGCCCCGGGTCAGCCAGGAGCACCTCGCGTCCCGCCGGCAGCAGATCCTCGACGGTGCCCGTGCCGCGTTCGCGCGGCACGGGTACGAGGGCGCCACCGTCCGCGTTCTGGAGGACGAGATCGGGCTGTCGCGCGGGGCGATCTTCCACCACTTCACCGACAAGCCGGCGCTGTTCCTGGCGCTGGCCGAGCAGGACGCGGCCGAGATGGTCCGGACGGTCACCGATCAGGGCCTGGTCCAGGTGATGCGGGAGCTGCTGTCCGCCCGCGACGTCGGGTGGCTGGGCACCCAGCTGGAGATCACCCGGCGGCTGCG
>JBQGEH010000564.1:0-2184 GCA_052039515.1 Nakamurella sp.
GGGTGTACGCGCTGGCCCACAACGGCTACTGCGGCACCGCCGAGGACCTCGACGCCGTCGTCGCCGAGGTCGGCGGGGTACCGGCCGTCGGCACCACCGACAGCGAGCGGTACTTCTCCGTCGTCCGGGCGCTGCTGGCCGACCTCCCGCCGGCCGCCGCGCTGCTGGAGGCGGCGCGGCTCAACGGCCGCCGCGCGAACCTCGTGGCGCTGAACACCCAGCTGCTCACCCCGGACCCGCTGTACGCCATGTGCTACTACGACCCGGTGAAGTGCGCCGACGAGCCGGGCGGCGCCGAGGGCTACCACCTGCACTACACCGTGAGCCGGCGCGAGGTCCTCGTCGCCTCGACCGGCTGGGACCGGGAGATCGAGCGCTGGTCGCCGCTGCCCAACGGCGAGGTGCTGGAGATCTCCCGGCACACCCTCGAGGTCAACCTGTACAGCCAGGCCGCCCACGCCGCCTGAGCCGGTCCACGCCGTACCGGACGACCCGCCGGGGTGCTCGTCCGACGGCACGGTGGGACCCGCCGCTGCCGCTATCGTGAACGTTCCACCTGTCCACGGTCGCCGTCGCGGCAGCCGTGCACCCCTGCTCCGAACGAGGTCTCCGGTCATGCTGAACGCGCTCGCCCGTGGCGCCGTGTCACGGGTGACCGATCCGGTCGGCCGGGCGTTGCTCCGAGTGGGTCTCACCCCGGACGCGGTGACCGTCATCGGGACCGCCGGGGTGGTGGCCGGGGCGGTGTTCCTCATCGGCGCCGGCCATCTGTTCTGGGGGACGATGGCGGTCACCGTCTTCGTCTTCTTCGACCTCTTCGACGGGGCCATGGCCCGGGCCCGCGGCCGCGGCACCGACTTCGGGGTCGTACTGGACGCGTCCTGCGACCGGATCGCCGACGGAGCCGTCTTCGGGGCGATCGCGTACGCGGCCTTCCAGCACCTGCACAACCCGTCGCTCGCGGTGGCCGCGCTGATCTGCCTGACCGCGGGACAGGTGGTGTCCTACATCAAGGCCCGCGCCGACTCCGTCGACCTGCGGATCACCGGGGCGCTGGCCGAACGGGCCGAGCGCAACGTCCTCGGTCTGGTCGGCACCGGCCTGCAGGGCATCGGCGTGCCGTACGCGCTGGCCGTGTGCCTGTGGGTGCTCGCCGCCGCCAGCGTCTTCACCGTGGTGCAGCGCATCGTGCAGGTGAAGCGCGCCTACGTCCGGCGGCAAGCGGCCCAGCCGCGGTGAGCGCGCGCACCGACCGGCTGGTCGCGGCCGGGTACGGCGCCGGCTGGTCGATGGTCAAGGCCCTGCCCGAGGGGCTGGTCGCCCGCGCCTCCGACGCGGCCGCCGACCGGGCGTTCCGGCGCCGCGGACCGGCGGTGGTCCAGCTGGCCCGCAACCTCCGGCGGGTGCTCGGGGCCGACGCCACCCCGGCCGCGCTGTCCGCGGTGACCCGGGCCGGGGTGCGCTCCTACGCGCGGTACTGGCGGGAGACCTTCCGGTTGCCGGCGATGGACCACGCCGCCGTCGTGGACGACTTCATGGCCCACCTCACCGGCTACCACCACATCCGGGAGGCGATGGCGTCGGGGCGCGGCGTCATCATCCCGCTGCCGCACTCGGGCAACTGGGACGTGGCGGGCCTGGCCATGGTGCGCGAGCACGGCACGTTCACCACCGTCGCCGAACGGCTCAGGCCCGAGTCGCTCTACGACCGGTTCGTCGCCTACCGGGAGGGCCTCGGCTTCGAGGTGCTGCCGCTGACCGGCGGCGAGAACCCCACCGCGGTGCTGCGCGAACGCCTGGAACGGGGCGGTCTGGTCTGCCTGGTCGCCGACCGGGACCTGTCCGCGCGGGGGGTCGAGGTCGACTTCTTCGGCGAGGCGACCCGGATGCCGGCCGGGCCGGCGATGCTCGCCGCGATCACCGGGGCGGCGCTGTGCCCCGCGCACATCTGGAACACCGACACCGGCTGGGGCGGTGACGTCGCCGCACCGTTGGAGTTGCCGGGCACCCGGCTGCGCGACCAGGTCCGGGCGGGCACCCAGGAGATCGCCGACGTCTTCGCCGCCCGGATCGCCGACCACCCGGCCGACTGGCACATGATGCAGCCGCTGTGGCTCGCCGACCTGAAGCCCCGGGCGTCATGAGGATCGGCCTGGTCTGCCCGTACTCCTTCGACGTGCCGGG
>JBQGEH010000565.1:0-3453 GCA_052039515.1 Nakamurella sp.
CGTGCCGGGGCCGCCCCGGGCATGACGCCCCCGCACAGACGACGTCGCCGGGGTGGTATAACGAGTTTCGGTCCCGGCCGTCGTGGCGTACCGGGAGGTGCGGGCTACTTCGCCTGGTCGATCGGCCGGCCGTTAACGGTGATCTTCGGCGGCTGGTTGATCGGCTGCACCGGCGGGATGGGCTGCACGGAGGTCGGCGGCAGCGGCGTCGGGGTGACCGGCGCCGGCTTGGTGACGGTGTCGGTCGGGTAGGTCTGCGCCTGCTCCTCGTCCTTCTTGTCGTCGCTCATCGCGCCGACCTCGGCCTTGAGGATCCGCATCGAACGGCCGAGTCCGCGGGCCGCTTCGGGCAGCCGCTTCCCGCCGAACAACAGCAGGGCCACGATCACCACGATCAGGATGTGCCACCACTGCAAACCGCCCACTGCGAACCTCCCGAGGAACTCGCGGCGCGCGGGTGCGCCACGACTGACTTCTGTGATTCGAGGGTACCCGGCCCGTGGACTGGTGGGATCAGGCGTGAGCCGGGAAGTTGGTGAACTCCTCGAGCCGGCCGGCCAGGTCCGGCTGCACCTTCGCCCGGACGTGCGTGCCGTGCTCGGTGTGCTCCTGCTCGAGGACCGTGCCCTCGGTGTGCAGCCGGCCGACCAGCGCACCCTCGGCGAACGGCACCAGCACGTCGACCACCACCGACGGATCCGGGAGCAGCGCGGCGATGCGGGCCCGCAGGGTCTCCATCCCGGCCCCGGTGTGCGCGGAGACGAACACCGCGTCCGGCAGCAGGTGACGCAGCCGGGCCAGCGAGACCTCGTCGGCCGCGTCGATCTTGTTCACCACCAGCAGCTCGGCGACCCGACCCGCGTCGATGGACTCGAGCACCTCGCGGACGGCGGCGACCTGACTCTCCGGCTGCTCCACCGATCCGTCGATGACGTGCATGATCAGGTCGCTGTGGGCGACCTCCTCCAGCGTCGACCGGAACGACTCCACGAGCTCGTGCGGCAGGTGCCGGACGAACCCGACGGTGTCGGTGAGGGTGTAGACCCGGCCGTCGGCGGTGCGGTGCTTGCGGGTGGTCGGGTCCAGCGTGGCGAACAGCGCGTCCTCGACCAGCACCCCCGCGTCGGTGATGCGGTTGAGCAGGCTGGACTTGCCGGCGTTGGTGTAGCCGGTGATCGCGACCGCGGGGACCGCGTTGGCCCGCCGCTGCGACCGCTTGGTCTCCCGGATGACCTGCATCGCCGACAGCTCGTGCTTGAGCTGGGCGATCCGCTTGTGGATGCGGCGGCGGTCGATCTCGAGCTTGGTCTCACCGGGGCCACGGGAACCGATACCGGCACCGGCGGCGACCCGGCCACCACGCTGCCGGGACAGTGCCGCACCCCAGCCGCGCAGCCGCGGGACCAGGTAGTTCAGCTGGGCGAGCTCGACCTGCGCCTTGCCCTCCTTGGAGCGGGCGTGCTGGGCGAAGATGTCCAGGATGAGGGCCGTCCGGTCGACGACCTTGATGTTCAGCCGTTCCTCGAGCTGGCGCAGCTGACCGGGGGTCAGTTCGCCGTCGATGATGACCGTGTCGGCGCCGTTGGCGTCGTCCATCTCGCGCAGCTCGGCGACCTTGCCGGAGCCGAGGTAGGTGGCCCCGTCGGGCTTGTCCCGCCGTTGGATCATGGTGTCGAGCACGTTCGAGCCCGCGGTCTCGGCGAGCCGGGCGAGCTCCTCCATCGACTCCTGCGCCTCGTCGGCGGAGCCGTTGGCCCACACCCCGACGAGCACGACCTGCTCCAGCTGGAGCTTGCGGTACTCGACCTCGGTGATGTCGGTGAGCTCGGTGGACAGCCCTCGGGTGCGGCGCAGAGCCGCACGGTCGGAGAGGTCACGGTCGCCCTGGGTGTCGCCGATGTGCTCGGTGCTCGGCCGGTGACGGGCGGATATGTCGGCGACCGGGGGCACGGCGGCCGCCTGCGGTCGGGTGGAATCGGTGAAGATTTCGTCTGTCGTCATATGCCTCTTAGAATGCCACGGCTGTCCACCGTATTCCCGGCCGACGACGATCCCGGCCCGGCTCAGTCAGCGGCGCGGACGCGCTCCCACCACGCCTGGTCGAGCTCACCGGACGCGACGATCACCGCAGGTCCGGTCAGCGTCGCCCCCTCCGGGCCGAGCTCGACCTGCACCCGTCCGCCGGGGACGTCGACGACGACCACCCCGCTGTCCCGGCCGGTGGCGGCCAGGTGCGCGGCGGCCACCGCGACGGTCCCCGTCCCGCAGGAACGCGTCTCGCCGACCCCGCGCTCGAACACCCGCATGGCCACCTCGCCGGGCCCGCGGGTGGTCACGAACTCGATGTTGACGCCGTCGGGGAAGGTGGAGGCGTCGTACCGCGGCGCGACGGTCAGGTCGAGGTCGTCCAGCGGGACCTCGGTGGCCACCACCAGGTGGGGGTTGCCGACGTCGGCGGCCACCCCGTCGAAGGCCCGCCAGTCGCCGTCGGCCAGCCGCGCCGCCGTGGTCGTGGTGTCGCCGACCCGGACCGGTCCCATGCCGATCGCGATGCCGGACTCCCCCGCGTCACGCGCCTCCCGACGACCGCCCCGGGTGGAGAAGGAGAACGGGCCCGGCGCCACCCAGCCCTCGCGGTAGAGGAAGTGCGCGAACACCCGGGCCCCGTTGCCGCACATCTCGGCCAGGGAGCCGTCGGCGTTGCGGTAGTCCATGACGAAGGAGTCACCCTCGGGGGCGATGCGGATGACGCCGTCGGCGCCGAGCCCCGCCCGCCGGTCGCACAGCGCCCGGACCTGCGCGGCGGTCACGTCCAGGGTGCCGTCGCGATCGGGCAGCAGCACGAAGTCGTTCTCCGTGCCGTGTCCCTTGTAGAAGACGATCGGTGCGCCGGGGCGGTCCACCGGCCCAGGTTAGCCGCGCGCGGTCCGCAGCACGGTCGGCAGCAGCTCCGGGTCGTCGGCCCGCAACCAGATCTGCCGGCGGTCCCGCCGGAACCAGGCCCGCTGCCGACGGACGTAGCGCCGGGTGCCGGCCACCGTGTCGGCGACGGCGTCGGCGACCGTCGAGGTCCCGTCCAGGACGGCGAGCAGCTGCTGGTAGCCCAGCGCCCGCGACGCGGTGACGCCGTCGCGCAGTCCCCGGTCCGCGAGCGCCCGCACCTCGTCGAGCAGGCCACGGTCCATCATCAGGTCGACGCGGCGGGCGATCCGCTCGTCGAGCTCGGCGGTGTCCCGGTCGACGCAGAACCACACCGCGTCGTAGCGGAAGGGCCCGCGGGTCGGCATCGTCGCCGAGAACGGCCGGCCGGTGAGCTCGATGACCTCCAGCGCCCGCACCACGCGGCGGCCGTTGCGCGGCTCGATGCGGGCGGCGGCGGGCGGGTCGAGCTCGGCCAGCCGGCGGTGCAACGCGAGCTCCCCGACGGCGGCGAGCTCGGCCTCCCAGCGGGTC
>JBQGEH010000566.1:0-3847 GCA_052039515.1 Nakamurella sp.
ATCGCCCGGCTCTGGCCGTTCGTCCGGCCGGAGGCCCGGCAGCTGGTGCTGTCGGCCGTCCTCGCGCTGGCCGCCATGGTGTGCAGCCTGGTGCTGCCGCTCATCGTCCAGCGCATCGTCGACGGCCCGATCGCCGACCGCGACCTGGGCGGACTGTGGTGGCCGGGCGCGCTGCTGCTGCTCGCGGGCATCGGCGAGGCGCTGCTGTTCGGTCTGCGCCGCTGGGTCGCCGCGCGACCGGCGACCCGGATCCAGGCGGTGATGCGGCAGCGCATCTACGACCGGCTGCAGGCGCTGCCGGTGGCCTACCACGACGGCATCGGCTCCGGTCAGCTGCTGTCCCGGGCGGTGTCGGACCTGTCCACCATCCGGATGTTCCTCAGCTTCGGCGCCATCTTCCTGGTGGTGAATTCGCTGACCTTCCTCATCGGGCTGGGCATCCTGTTCAGCCTGTCCTGGCTGCTCGCGCTGGTCGTGCTGGCCCAGGCGATCCCGCTGATCGTCATCTGCGCGCGGTACGAGACGCATTACAAGGTGCTCGCCCGCCGCTCTCAGGACCAGGTCGGCGACGTCGCCACCACCGTCGAGGAGTCCATCCTCGGGGTGCGCATCCTGAAGTCCTTCGGGCGCTCGGCCCACCTCGGCCGGGAATTCTTCCGGCAGGCCAGCGAGCTGCGGACGACGGAGATCGGCAAGGCCCGGATGATCGCCAAGCTGTGGGCGACGATCATCGCGCTGCCCGAGATCGCCCTGGGCGTGTGTCTGCTGCTGGGCATCCAGCAGGTCGCCGACGGCGCGCTCTCCGCGGGCACCCTGGTCGCGTTCTTCACGGTGGCGATGATCCTGCGCTGGCCGATCGACTCGCTGGGCTGGCTGCTCAGCCTGCTCAACGACGCGGCGTCGGCGTCGGAGCGGTACTTCGAGGTCCTCGACGAACCGGTCACCATCACCTCGCCGGCCCACCCGGTCCGGCTGCCGGCCGACTCCGGCGCGGGTGAGCTCGTCTTCGACGACGTGCGGTTCCACTTCCCCGACGCCGCCGATCGACCGGACGTCCTGGCCGGTGTCGACCTGCACCTGCGGCCCGGCACCACCGTGGCGGTGGTCGGCGCCACCGGCTCGGGCAAGACGGCGCTCACCGCGCTGGTCAACCGGATGTACGACGTGACCGGCGGCCGCGTCCTGCTCGACGGGGTCGACGTCCGCGACCTGGACCTCGCCGAGCTGCGCCGCGCGGTCAGCGTGGCGTTCGAGGAGCCCATCCTGTTCTCGGCGAGCGTCGCGGAGAACATCACCCTGGGACGTCCGGAGTCCACCGAGGACGAGATCCGGCGGGCGGTCGCGGTGGCCCAGGCCGACTTCGTGTACGACCTGCCCTGGGGGTTGCGCACCCGGGTCGGTGAGCAGGGGCTGACCCTGTCCGGCGGGCAGCGGCAGCGGCTCGCGCTGGCCCGCGCGGTCATCGGCAACCCGCGGGTGCTGGTGCTCGACGACCCGCTGTCGGCGCTGGACATCCACACCGAGGCGGCGGTCGAGCGGGCCCTGCGCAGCGTGCTGCGCTCCACCACCGCGCTGATCATCGCCCACCGGGCGTCCACGGTGATGATGGCCGACCAGGTCGCGCTGCTGCAGGACGGCAGGATCGCCGCCGTCGGCACCCACCAGGAGCTGCTGGCCCGGGTGCCCGCCTACCGGGCGTTGCTGTCGAGCGCACCCGAGGACGGAGCCGCCCGGCGCGGCCCCGGCCACCGGGGCGCCGACGACACCGACACCGGAACCGAACCGAACGACCGCGTCACCGAGAAGAGCCTCCGATGAGCACCACCACCGACCAGGGACGCCCCGGCGACCTGCCGGCGCCGACGACCGACGACTGGCGCGGCATCGGCGACGCCGGCACCACCGACCCGGACGGCGAGCACCGCCCGGGCGGCATCCGGCTGGCCGGCGGCACCCGGAAGCTGATCGGCGAACTGGCCCGTCCGCACCGCGGGCGGCTGCTGGTGGCCGGGCTGGTCATCCTGCTCGACCAGGCGGTGTCGGTCGCCGGGCCGCTGCTCATCGCCTACGGCATCGACACCGCGGTGCCGGCCCTGATGGCCGGCGACCGCGGTCCGCTGTTCCTGGCGGTCGGGCTGTACCTGGCAACCGCCGCGGCGAGTGCGACCACCCGGCTGGTGTTCGTGCGGATGTCCGGCCGCATCTCGCAGGACGTGCTGCGCGGGCTGCGGATGCGGGTGTTCGACCACGCCCAGCGGTTGAGCGTGTCCTTCCACGAGAAGTACACCTCGGGCCGGGTCATCTCGCGGCTGACCAGCGACCTGGAGACCATCGGTGACACCCTCGAGACCGGCATCAACGACCTCATCGCCGGCCTGCTGTCGGTGGTGGTGATCAGCGGGGTGCTGCTGTGGCTGGACCCGTCGCTGGGTGCGGTGTCGCTGCTGGCGTTCGTGCCGCTGTTCTTCATCACCCGGTGGTTCCAGCGGCGGTCGCTGACCATCTACCGGGGATCGCGGACGGCGATGGCCTCGCTGATCGTCCAGTTCACCGAGACGATGAACGGACTGCGTGCGGTGCAGACGTTCCGGCGGGAGCCGCGCAACACCCGCATCTTCGCCGCGGACAACGACCGCTTCGCCCGCAACGACGGCGACGCCCTGGTCGTCGCGGGCGTGTACAGCCCGGCCGTCCGGTTGATCGGCAACATCGCACTGACCGCCGTGATGATCCTGGGTGCGGTGCAGGTGGTGCACGGGTCGCTCGAGGTGGGTGTGCTCGCCGCGTTCCTGCTGTACCTGCGGCGGATGTACGACCCGATGGACGAGCTGGCGGTGTTCTACAACCAGGCGCAGTCGGCCGCCGCGGCGCTGGAGAAGATCGCCACCCTGCTGGCCCAGCAGCCGAGCGTGCAGGAGCCGGCGGAGCCGACCCCGCTGGCGGCGGCGTCCGGGGAGCTGCGCTTCGAGGGCGTCGGCTTCGGCTACTCCGTCGAGCGGGAGGTGCTGCCGCGCTTCGACCTGACCGTGCCGGCCGGACAGACGATCGCACTGGTCGGCGCGACCGGAGCGGGTAAGACGACGCTGGCCCGGTTGCTGGCGCGGTTCTACGACCCGACCGAGGGCCGGGTGCTGCTGGACGGGGTCGACCTCCGCGAGCTCGCCGACGGCGACCTGCGGCGGGCGCTGGTCATGGTGACGCAGGAGTCGTTCCTGTTCTCCGGGTCGGTGGCCGACAACATCGCGCTGGGCAGGCCGACCGCCACCCGGGCGGAGATCGAGGCCGCCGCCGAGGCGGTCGGCGTCGCCGAGTTCGTGTCGGCGCTGCCGCAGGGCTACGACACCGACGTGCGTAAGCGTGGCGGCCGGTTGTCGGCCGGGCAGCGCCAGCTGGTGGCGTTCGCCCGGGCGTTCCTGGCCGACCCGGCGGTGCTCATCCTCGACGAGGCGACGGCGTCGCTGGACATCCCCAGCGAGCGGGCGGTGCAGGCCGCGCTGCACCGGGTGCTGCACGGCCGGACCGCGGTGATCATCGCGCACCGGCTGTCGACGGTGTCGATCGCCGACCGGGTGCTGGTGATGGACCAGGGCCGGATCGTCGAGGACGGCTCCCCCGCCGAGCTCATCGCCGGGCGGGGCCGGTTCGCTCAGCTCGACACCGCCTGGCGGGAGTCGCTGGCCTGACGGCCGGGGCGGGGCACTGGCCTGACGGCCGGGGCGGGCTCTCGCCGCGCCCGCGCCGCGTCTGTTCCGCAGCCCGCGCCGCGTCTGTTCCGCCGCCCGCCGCCTCTGTTCCGCAGCCCGCGCCGCGTCTGTTCCGCAAAAGCCCACCGAGTGCGAGGAAGCCG
>JBQGEH010000567.1:0-5089 GCA_052039515.1 Nakamurella sp.
CGCGACGATGGCGGAGTAGAAGTGGATCCACCCCCGGGCGCGGGGCCGCGCGGGTTTCGGCAGGGGGGCCAGGAGGGTCACGGACCGAGATTACCGGCGCAGCCTGTGACCCACCCGGGGAACGACGGGTGACCTTGATCCCCGGGGCCGCCGCGGACCGCGTCGAAGTCCTCCGGAAAATCGTCCCGGCGGGATGTCGAGAACGACGTCCACCGTCCGACGAGACAACGAGGCCGGATCCGCCGGCCGCCCCTGAGGAGGACCCCGTGCGCTACCTGTCGATGCTCCAGATGGACGAGAACCTGTCCGCCGTCATCGGGCCGCCGCCGCCCGCACTGTTCGCCGCCATCGGACAGTTCGCCCAGGACGTGGCCCGCGAGGGCCTGCTCGTCGAGCAGGGCGGGCTGCTGCCGTCCGCGGCCGGCGCGCTGATCACCGTCGACAGCGGTCGGCTGGAGATCCAGGACGGCCCATTCGCCGAAGCCCGCGAACTCGTCGGCGGCTACTCGATCTGCGACTTCCGCAGCAAGGAGGACGCGGTCGAGTTCTCCCGGCGCTTCATGCAGCTGCACGTCGACCACTGGCCGGGCTTCCGCGGCCGCTGCGAGATCCGCCAGCTGATGGAGTTCGACGGCCAGGGCTGACCGCTGCCGTCCGGCCCGGGTGCGTTGCCCGGGCCGGACGCGCATGGTGTCATGACCGCGATGACCGCCGCCGAGGACCTGCCCGCCGCCGTCGCCGCGGTGTGGCGGGCGGAGTCCGCCCGGCTGATCGCCGGACTGGTGCGCGTCGTCCGGGACCTCACGCTGGCCGAGGACCTCGCCCAGGACGCGCTGGTCGCGGCACTCACCCAGTGGCCGGCGGACGGGGTACCGGGCAACCCGGGGGCCTGGCTGATGACCGTGGCCCGGCGCCGGGCGATGGACCACTTCCGCCGCGACGCCCTCGCCGACCGCAGCCACGCGGTCCTCGCCGCCGACCTGCCGCCGGGTTTCACCCCGGACTTCGACGCGCGGCTGGCCGACACCGTCGACGACGACCTGCTTCGGCTGATGTTCATCTGCTGCCACCCGGTGCTCACCGGGCAGGCCCGCGTGGTGCTGACCCTGCGGCTGCTCGGCGGGCTGACCACCCGGGAGATCGCCCGGTCGTTCCTGACCACCGAGGCCACCGTGGCCCAGCGCATCTCGCGGGCCAAGAAGACACTCGCGGCGGCGGCCCCGGAGTTCGAGGACCCCGACCGCGTCCAGCGGGCCGAACGGCTCGACGCCGTCCTGGGGGTGCTCTACCTCATCTTCAACGAGGGGTACGCGGCCACCGCCGGTGAGGACTGGATGCGCCCGGCCCTGTGCACCGAGGCGATGCGGCTGGGCCGGTCGCTGACCGCGGTCGCCCCGGACGTCGCCGAGGCACACGCGCTGGTCGCGCTGATGGAGCTGCAGGCGTCCCGCACCGCGGCGCGCACCGGCCCGGACGGCAGTCCGGTGCTGCTGGCCGACCAGGACCGGCGCCGCTGGGACCACCGCCTCATCCGGCACGGTCTCGAGGCGCTGGCCCGGGCCGAGCGGTTGACCGGGGACGACCCGGCCGGCCGCTACCAGCTGCAGGCCGGGATCGCCGCCTGTCACGCCCGGGCGGCGTCGGCGTCGGCCACCGACTGGATGCGGATCTGCGCGTTGTACGCGGAGCTCGCGGTGCTGTCGAACTCGCCGGTCGTGGAACTCAACCGGGCGGTGGCGGTGGGCCGCGCCTACGGACCCGCCGCGGGCCTGGCGGTCACCGACCCGCTGGTCACCCTGCCGCAGCTCGCGTCCGACCACCTGCTGCCCCGCGTGCGCGGGGACCTGCTGGCCCGACGCGGCCGGTCGGCGGAGGCGGCCGCGGAGTTCCGCCGGGCGGCGGCGCTGGCCACCAACCCCCGGGAGCGGGCGCTGCTGGACGGGCGGGCCGCCGACTGCGACGGCGCGGCCTCCCCGGTGACCGGCTGAGGCGCGCCGGGCGGGCCCGGGTCGGCGCGTAAGGTCTCCCGCGTGAGGTTGCCTGCCCTGCTCTACCGGGTGTACGAGAAGCGGCTCGCCCGCCACCTCGTGGGCGCCGATCTGCCCCACCACGTGGGCGTCATGCTGGACGGCAACCGCCGGTGGGCCCGGGAGAAGGGCTACACCGACCCGAACGAGGGGCACCGGGCGGGCGCGGCGCACATCGACCAGCTGCTGCAGTGGTGCACCGAGTCCGGCAACCGGGTCATCACCCTGTGGCTGCTGTCCACCGACAACCTGCGCCGCCCGCTGGGTGAGCTCGAGCCGCTGCTGCAGATCATCACCGACGTCGTCGACGAGCTCGCCGCCCCCGGTCAGCCGTGGAAGCTGCGGATGGTCGGCGCGCTGGACCGGCTGCCCGCCGAGATGCGCGAGCGGCTGTCCGCCGCCGAGCAGCGCACCGCCGGCCGGGACGGGGCCGAGGTCAACATCGCCGTGGGTTACGGCGGCCGGCAGGAGATCATCGACGCGGTGAAGTCGCTGCTGCGTGAGCACGTCGCCCAGGGCCAGACCCTGGAGGAGGTCATCGACGCGCTCGACGTCCAGGCCATCGGCGAGCACCTCTACACGTCCGGGCAGCGGGACCCGGACCTGGTCATCCGCACCTCCGGGGAGCAGCGCATCGGCGGCTTCATGATGTGGCAGAGCGTGCACACCGAATTCTGGTTCTGCGACGCCTACTGGCCCGACTTCCGCCGGGTGGACTTCCTGCGGGCGCTGCGCGACTCTGCCGCCCGGCACCGCCGCTTCGGCAGCTGACCCGTCCCCTTCACTTTGGGCACTTTCGGCGTCATCATCACCGGGATCCGGAGCTGATCACGCCGAAAGCGGGACACCGGGAACCGGCGCATAGGGTGCCCGGCATGGATCTCGTGCACGAATACCTCAAGCTGGGCCTGCGGTTCGACCGCATCGTCGAGGGCTACGTCGACGCCTGGATCGGTCCGGCGGCACTCAAGGCGGAGGTCGCCGACGAGCCGGCGCCGGACCCGGCGGAGCTGTCCCGACAGGCCGCCGCCCTGTCCGCCGAGGTCGCCGGCAGCGACCTCGCCCCGGCCCGGATCGGCTTCCTCACCGCCCACCTGGACGCGCTGGCCGTCGGCGGCCGGCGGCTGGCCGGGGAGGAGATGAGCTTCGTCGACGAGGTGCGCAGCTACTTCCAGGTCGACATCGCGCCGATCCCCACCGACGTCTTCGCCGCCGCCCACGACGAGATCGACGCGCTGCTCGGCGGCTCCGGCCCGCTGGCCGACCGGTGGGCGGCGTTCCGGGAGGCCGACACCTGCCCGGTCGACCAGGTCGAGACGGCGGTCACCACGCTGGCCGCGGCGCTGCGGGAGCGGGTCGCCGGGCCGGTCGGGCTGCCCGCCGAGGAGCACATCGACTTCGAGGTCGCCGCCGACGCCGCCTGGAGCGGCTTCAACTACTACCTCGGCGACTTCCGGTCCCGGGTCGCGGTGAACGCCGGTGTCGGTCACCGGATCAGCCAGCTCCCGGTGCTCACCGCCCACGAGTGCTACCCCGGGCACCACACCGAGCACTGCCGCAAGGAGGACCTGCTGATCCGCCGCGGCGGCGAGCTCGAGCACTGCATCTTCCTGGTCAACACCCCGCAGTGCGTGATGGCCGAGGGCCTGGGCGACCTGGCGTTGGCCGCCGCCGTCGGCCCCGGCTGGGGCGCGTGGGCCGCCGATGTGCTGGCGGGCATCGGCCCGTCGTTCGACCCGGAGCTGGTCGAGGCGCTGGAGGTGGCCTCCCGCCCGCTGAACTCCGTCCGGCAGAACGCCGCGATCATGCTGCACGACCGGGGCGCGGACGAGACCGAGGTGGTCGACTACCTGCAGCGCTGGTGGCTGGTCAGCGAGCAGCGGGCCCGGCAGATGCTGCGCTTCATGAGCGACCCGCTGTGGCGGGCCTACACCTCCACCTACGTCGAGGGGGAGCGGCTGCTGCGGCCCTGGCTGGACGCCCGGCCTGCGGGACAGCCGGCGATGCAGCGGTTCCAGCGGCTGCTCGACGAGCCGCTCACCCCGGCGATGATCCAGGCCGAACTCGCGGCGTGACCCGTCCGGGTGGATCCCGAGCCGTCCCATCGCTTTCCCATCCGACCCCGATGCCCCACACGCCGTGGTCTGATGGTCTTCCCCACGGTGTCCGGCCGTCCGTCGTGACATCGACCGACCCGTCCGGGTGCGCCCGGACCTCCCGACGAAGGTGACGCGATGGCAGGCACGACCCGGCTCCTGGTGGTCGACGACGAACCCTCGCTGCAGGACATCGTCGCGACGTCGATGCGCTTCCTCGGCTACCAGGTGACGACCGCGTCCACCGGCCGGGAGGCCGTGCGCGCGGCCATCGCCGACCACCCCGATCTGCTCATTCTGGACGTGATGCTGCCCGACTTCGACGGCATCGAGGTGATGAAGCGGATCCGCGACGCCGGCCTGGACTCCGGGGTGGTGTTCCTGTCCGCCCGCGATACCCCGGCGGACAAGATCGCCGGGCTGACCGCCGGCGGCGACGACTACGTCACCAAGCCGTTCGGCCTGGAGGAGCTGGCCGCGCGGGTGTCGGCGGTGCTGCGCCGGGTGCGGCCGGAGAGCAGCTCGGGATCGGTCATCCGGGTGTCGGATCTGGAGCTGGACGAGGAGACCTACGAGGTCCGCCGCGGCGGGCAGCTCATCGAGCTGGCGCCCACCGAGTACAAGCTGCTGCGGCACCTGATGGTCAACGCCAACGTCGTGCTGTCCCGCGCCCAGCTGCTGGACGCGGTGTGGGGGACCGACTTCTACGGCGACGACTCGGTGGTGGCCACCTACATCTCCTACCTGCGCCGCAAGATCGACGCGGGCGCGGCGGAGCCGCTGCTCTACACCCACCGCGGCTTCGGCTACGTGCTGCGTGGCACCCGCCAGTGACGTCGCGGCGATGACGTCGACGGTCGGCGAGACGGTTCCGCCGCGGCGCCGGTGGTCGCTGCGGGTACGGCTGATCTCCCTCGTGGTGCTGGTCGCCGTGCTCGCCCTGACCGTGCTGGACCTGGTGCTGCC
>JBQGEH010000568.1:0-1532 GCA_052039515.1 Nakamurella sp.
CACAGCAGAGCCCGGGAGCGACACGAGGTGCTCCCGGGCGAGGTGGCGCAGACGGCGTTTCACGCGAGTGCGGTGGACGGCACCACCGACGGCCCGGCTGACGACCAGGCCGACCCGGACCGGTGCGGCGGGGTCGCCGGACGGCGGGGGCACCAGCAGGTGCACCACCAGGGTCCGCGAACCCGCCCGACGACCGGACCGGACCGCCTCCCGGAAGGCCGCGCCCTCGGTGAGCCGGTGCGCAGCGGGCAGCACGGGACGGCGGCGCCGACCGGCCTCAGACGGCCAGCTTGCTGCGGCCCTTGCGGCGGCGGCTGGACAGGATCGAGCGACCGGCGCGGGTGCGCATCCGCAGGCGGAAGCCGTGCACCTTGTGACGGCGGCGGTTGTTCGGCTGGTACGTACGCTTGCTCACGAGCAATCTCTTTCGTGGTGAGGGGGCGTCCTGGGCGACCGGGCAGTGCATCGGCCGGGAGCACCGGGGCTCCGGACCGTCGCCTTTCGGCTGGCACCGCCCACCCGCGACAGGACCCCCGTCGTGGACATGCGGCACCGGTCGACACAGACCGATCGGCGTCACGGACGACGGCGGACAGGCTCCGCCTAGCACACGTGACCGGCCAACGGTACGCGCTGGCCGGAGAGAGGGTCAAACCGTGGCGGCCGGGCCGCGCAAGAGCCTGTGGATGAAGCCTTGCCGGGACCGCTCCGGGCTTGTTACCTTCGCCCCTTCCGGGGTTCCCCCCACCGCGATCCGCACCGGTCTTCCCCCCTCGTGTGACGTGGCTCACCCCTCACCGGGACAAGGCCTCTGACCTGCGAGAACACCGGTTCCGGACCACGTCGCGATGTGTCTCGGTCAGGCTCCACCCACCCCGGATGGAGCGGGTTCACAACCTGTGGACAAACTTGTGGACCCAGCAGCAACCACCCGGCCGTGGACGCGGCCATGCGATGAAGGCGGCACCCGTGGACCAGACCCGGCCCGAACCCCAGGACGGCCCCGAGGACGGATCCGACCACCCGGACCTCCACGAGGCGTGGCGCGCCGTCGTCGAGGACCTCGAGCCCCACCAGCGCGCCTGGCTGCGGGCCAGCGACCCGGTGACGCTGCACGAGAGCACCGCGATCGTCGCGGTCCCCGACGAGTTCACCCGCACCCAGCTCGAGGGCCGGCTGCGCGGCCAGCTCGAGACGGCGCTCACGGTCTCCTTCGGCCGCGAGATCCGGATCGCGGTCACGGTGAACCCCGCGCTCGGAGGCGGGGCAGTGCCGGCTCCCCCGGTGATGGACGAACCGACACGTCGAGAAGAAGACATGTCGACAAACCGTCTTGCCGACACTCCGCTCACCCCGAACCTCGACTTCGCGCCGCCCCCCGACCCCGTCGCCGAGCCGGTCCGCCCGGCCCCGGTGCTCGAGACGCGGCTCAACCCGAAGTACACCTTCGAGACCTTCGTCATCGGCTCGTCCAACCGCTTCCCCCACGCCGCCGCGGTCGCGGTCGCCGAGGCGCCGGGCAAGGCCTACAA
>JBQGEH010000569.1:0-2198 GCA_052039515.1 Nakamurella sp.
GACCAGCAGCGACGCCCAGCCGGCCGACGTCCCCGCGAGGTCGGGGTGCGTGCTGTGCAGCCCGCCGACCCCGGGGGTGTCGACGAGCTCGATGCCGGGCGTCCAGCGGGCGTCCACCCCGACCTCGACGCCGCGGACCACGGGTTCGTCCCCGGCCGGCTCGGTGTGCTTGCCGCCGACGGAGGCCCAGGCGCCGATCTCGGCGACCGGGACGGGTCGGCGTTCGCCGCCCAGCACCACCCGGGCGGAGCCGGCGGGCAGGTCGTCCTGCGGCGGGGCGAAGCGCAGGAAGCAGCCGGTGACCACGTCGACCCCGACCGGGGACAGCCCGGGGACGCCGAGCAGTGCGTTGACCAGCGAGCTCTTGCCCCGCTTGACCTCGCCGACGACGACCACCGCGGGGGCGCTGCGCGCGGCGGGTTGCAGACGCTGCAGGGCGAAGCGGGCGACGTCGGGCAGTCCCCGCTCCTTCAGCAGCCGGGTGGCGCCGAAGAGGGCGGTGCGGGTGGGCTGGTCCAGCCGGATGCCTGTCACCGCCGGGCCGCCCGTCGGGCCGGGCACGCGGGGACGCGGTGCGGGTGCCGCAGGTGCGCGTCCATCGCGGTCATCCTAAGTCCGGGGCCGGTCCGGCCGAGGGGGTGTACGGGCTGGTGGGCGGGGCGGCCGGCGGTGCCGCCGACGGCGGACGGCGACCACCCGGAGGTGTCGATCGTCGCACCGGGACCACCCGTCCGGCGCACTACGCTGGGATCTCGTGTCCGCCTCACCGCTGTCCCCGCCGGCCGCTCCCTCGGGAGTGGCGCCGGAGCGCACGGTGGTGACGAGCCGCTTCCTGGACACGTTGCCGGCCGATCCGCTGGCCGCCCTGCCCGAGCCGACCGGGACGCTGTCGTTCGTCTCCGGTGGCGACGGTCTGGTCGGCTGGGGCTGTCACGCCCGGTTGAGCGTCCGCGGTCCGGACGCCGCCGCACGCATCGCGGCCTGGTGGGCGGACCTGTGCGCCGGGTTCCGGGTGGACGACGCGGTGTCGCTGGCCGGATCCGGGCCGGTGGTGTTCGTGTCGCTGGCCTTCTCCCCCGACGACGAGTCGGTGGCGATCGTGCCGCGGACCGTCGTGGGGCACCGGGACGGCCGCCGGTTCTGCACCACCGTCGGTGACACCGAGGGCGCGTTGACCCCGTCCACGCCGGTCCGGTCACCCGGGCACGTCAGCTACCACGACGGGAGCGGCCCGGTGACCGGCTTCGTGGCCGCGGTCGGCGCGGCGGTGGAGCGGATCCGCGGTGGTGCGCTGCGCAAGGTGGTGCTGGCCCACGACCTGGTCGCCCGCACCGAGTTCCCGCTGGACGAACGGCATCTGCTGACCCGGCTGGCCGCGGCCTATCCGACCTGCTGGACGTTCGCGGTGGACGGGCTGGTCGGGGCGTCGCCGGAGATGCTGCTGCGGCGGCACGGCCGCCGGGTGAGCTCGCGGGTGCTGGCGGGGACGGCCTGGCCGGAACACGCCGGCGACCACACCGCCGGCACGGTGGCCACCCATCTGCTCGGGTCGGAGAAGGACCGGGCCGAGCACACCTACGCGGTGGACTCGGTGGCCGAGGTGCTCGGCGAGGTGTCCCCCGACGTCCGGGTGCCGCGTGCCCCGCGGGCCCTGCCGCTGGCCAACCTCACCCATCTGGTCACCGACATCACCGCGCGGCTGCCCTCGGAGCGCCGGCGGTCGCCGGCGTCGCCGTCCAGCGCGCTGGCACTCGCCGCCCGGCTGCACCCGACCGCCGCGGTGGGCGGCACCCCCCGGGCCGCCGCGCTGGAGCTGATCGCCGAGCTGGAGCCGCACAGCCGCGGCCGGTACGCCGCCCCGGTGGGCTGGATGGACGCCCAGGGTGACGGCGAGTTCGCGATCGCCCTGCGCTGCGCCCAGCTGGCCGACGGGCAGGTCCGGCTGATCGCCGGCTGCGGCATCGTGGCCGACTCCGATCCGGGCACCGAGGCCCGGGAGGCGCAGGTCAAGATGCTCCCGGTGCGGGACGCGCGGGTGTCCGGACCCGGTGCGCGGGCGCCGGCGCCGGCGCCCGCGCGGTGCGGTCAGACCCCGACCGGGGTGCCGGTCAGCGGGGTGTCGAGCAGTTCGCTGAGGCCGGGGATGGCCTCGTCCAGCTCGGCGCGGGTCATCTCGCGCTGCGCCTCGAACTCGCCGT
>JBQGEH010000570.1:0-1513 GCA_052039515.1 Nakamurella sp.
GCCCGTGTAATTACAGAAAGTCGACAACTGTTAGCTGAGTGTGACCTAGTCGATGGTGGAGACGCCACCGGCCCGACCCGCGGGGAGCGGGCCGGGCCGGCGGATGCGACGGTTCAGCGCAGCGCGACCGCGGTGGGGTGCACCGGATCGGGCAGCATCGACGACCCCATCAGGTAGGCGTCGACCCCGGCGGCCGCGGACCGCCCCTCGGCGATCGCCCACACGATGAGCGACTGGCCGCGGCCGGCGTCGCCGGCCACGAAGACCCCGGCGACCGACGTCATGTAGGCGTCGTTGCGCTCGACGTTGCCGCGCTGCGTCATCCGCACGCCGAGACCCTCCAGCAGACCCGGGGTCTCGGGCCCGGTGAAGCCCAGCGCGATGAACACCAGATCGGCCTTGACGAAGGTGTCGGTGCCCTCGGTCGGGATGAACCCGCCGGGGACGCGCTTGCCCTCGACGAGGTGGATACCGGCCACCGTGCCGTCGTCGTTCGCGGCGAAGGTGGTGGAGTTGACGCCAAAGATGCGCTCGCCGCCCTCCTCGTGCGCGGCCGACGTCCGCATCATCAACGGGTAGACCGGCCACGGGGTGGACGGGTCACGGGTGGCCGGCGGCGCGACGTGGATGTCGAGCTGCCGCACCGACTTCGCGCCCTGTCGCAACGCGGTGCCGTAGCAGTCGGCGCCGGTGTCGCCGCCACCGATGATGACGACGTCCTTGTCCTTCGCGTCGATGGTCAGCGCGTCCTGCGTCCCCTCGAGCACCTTGTTGGCCTGCACCAGGTAGTCCATCGCCAGGTGGATACCACCGAGATGCCGTCCCTCGACCTCGATCTCGCGCGGCACGGTGGCACCGGTGGCGAGCACGACGGCGTCGAACCGCTCGCGCAGCTGCGCGACGGTGACGTCGGAGCCCTCCGCGCCGACGTTGACGCCGGTCACGAACTCCACACCCTCGGCCCGCAGCTGGTCCAGCCGGGCGTCCAGCACGGCGCGGTCCATCTTGAACCACGGGATGCCGTACCGCATGAGACCGCCGATGCGGATGTCCCGCTCGAACACGACGACGTCGTGGCCCGCCCGGGCGAGCTGCTGCGCGGCGGCCAGACCGGCCGGGCCGGACCCGACGACGGCGACCTTCCTACCGGTGCGCACCTCGGCCGGGTGCGGAATCAAGGCCTGACCGGACGCGATGGACCGGTCGGCGATCTCCTGCTCGACCAGCTTGATCGCCACCGGGTCGTCGGCGATGCCGAGCACGCAGGACCCCTCGCACGGGGCCGGGCAGAGCCGCCCGGTGAACTCCGGGAAGTTGTTGGTGGCGTGCAGCCGCTCCGCCGCCTCCTCCCAGTTGTCCAGCCGGGTCAGCTCGTTCCACTCCGGGATGAGGTTGCCCAGCGGGCAGCCCTGGTGGCAGAACGGGATGCCGCAGTCCATGCACCGGGCCGCCTGGGCGCGGGTCGCGTCCTTGTCGAACGGCTCGTACACCTCGTTCCAGTCCCGCAGCCGCA
>JBQGEH010000571.1:0-3355 GCA_052039515.1 Nakamurella sp.
ATCCAACGGGAATGGTCGGCAGACGGGACGCGTCGCGTCGAGTCAGCAGGCACCGACGGCGGTGGCTCCGGCGGTCGCCTGCTCTGTCGTGAACTGGCTTCCGTACTCGGACGAGAGCTGATCGATCAGGCCCTTGCAGGAGAACGGCGAGCAGTCGATGTAGGACTGGGCGGCGTCAGCGGCTTCGGCGTTCCAGTCGACTGTGAGGCCGTCCACGGCGGCCGTGGCGTCTTCGACGGAGTACTGATCCCCGTACTCGGATGACAGCTGGTCGATGAGCCCTTGGCGCGAGAACCCGGAGAAGTCCAGGTATCTCGATGCGGCGGCGGCTGCGGATCGCTGGCCGGCGGGGACGTCGGGCTGGCCCGCGGCCGGTGCGGGTGCAGCAGCCGGAGCCGCTGATGTGCTGATGGTGGTGCTGGGTGCCGGGGCGGGCGAGGCGGTGATGGTCACGGTGGCCGGCTCGGCCGCCTCGGCGGTGACCGTTGTCGTGACCTCGACGGTCCGGGTCCGGGTCTCCGTCGCGGTCGCGGTGGTGCTGGCAGTGACGGTGGTGACCGGTGCGGCGGCCGCTACGGGGGCGTCGGTCGTCGTGGTCCGGTTCGAGATCGCCGCGATGATGACGACCACCGCCAGAGCGGAGCCGCCGTACAGCCACCATCGCCTCCTCCTGTCCGGTCGACCAGGCTCCCCGGCCGGCGCCGTAGGTGCCGACCCGAGGGTCGCCCACTGCTGACCGTCGTTCTGTTCGCTCATCAAAACCCCCCGTTGTCGTCGCTTGCGGGGTGAATCGTCCCATTCTGGGCGAAATGAGGTTGGCCGAATCGAAGTCGACACCGGATCGGGGGACAACGCGAGGAACGACGTGGACGGCGTCGAAGCAACTGACGGCTCACGCCACCCAGCGCCCCATCCGGGCGGAATGTGCCCGCCAGGCGCGCAGAAGCCTGCCCCGATCCGGATGTGGCCGCCGCCTCAGCCGATCCGGTACACCCGCGCCGCGGTACCGGCGAACAACGCCCGCCGCGCGACATCACCAAGCTCGGCGGTGATCTCGTCGAACGCCGCGTACAGCGTCCCGAAGGTCGAGTACAGCCCGTCGACCGGGAAGTTGCTGCCGATCATGCAGCGGTCCGGGCCGAACACGTCGACGGTGTCGAGCACGATGCGCCGGATCGAGTCGACCGTCCAGGAGTGGTCGTTGGTGCCCAGCGCGGAGATCTTGACCGTGGTGTTCGGCTCGGCGGCGACCCGCGCCAACCCCGCCTTCCACCGGTCCAGCGCCGCCGCGTCCCGCTCGATCGGCATGCCGGCGTGATCGAGCACGATCGCCGTTCCGCCGTGGTCGGCCGCCAGCCCGGCCGCCTCGACCAGCTGATCGGGGAACACCTGCAGGTCGAACGACAACCCGGCCTCGCCCAGCGCCCGGAACCCCCGCCGCCACACCGGGTCCCGCATCAGGTCACCGCGGTCCCGATGGGTGTACAGCGGATCGGGGTGCCAGTTGAGGATGTCGCGCACCCCGCGCACCGACGGCAGCTCCGCCAGCTCGGCCACCCGCTCCGGCGCGTCCGGACGGGACAGATCCACCTTGGCCACCTGGACGCTGGGCAGACTGCCCGCGGCGATGATCCCGTCGATCCAGCGGGCCTCCCAGGCCGGGTCGGCGGCGCCGTTCTCCACGTGCACCGAGCCCACGAGCCGGCCGCCCAGCGGCGCGAGCTCGGCGGCGTCCGCCCGGTAGTCGTCCAGCGAGTACGTCCGCCGCAGGGGCAGGTCGTCCCCGTGGTAGCGGGCCACGACCGGCCCCTCCAACCACGGGTAGGACGCCGCCGGCAGCGCGCAGAGGTGATGGTGGGCGTCGATGACGTCCAGGTCGAGCATCAGTCCTCCTGAGTGTTCCGCGCACCGGGCCACGGGTCCCGGGCGTGCCGGGCCAGCGACCGCAGCACCCCGGAATGATCCAGCTCCCCGTCGCCGTCGTCGACCGACCGCCGGTAGACGTCCAACACGGTCGCCGCGACCGGCAGCCGCAGCCCCTCGGCGGCGGCCGCCTCGGCGACGAACCGGAGGTCCTTCAGCTGGTTGACGCTGCTGCCGCCGCCGTCGAAATCGCCGCCCAGCCAACGGTCCCGCTTCTGCCGCAGCACCTCCGACCCGGCCAGACCGCCGCCGAGCAGGTCGAGCAGGGCCGCCGGGTCGACACCGTGCGCCTCGGCCAGCACCAGCGCCTCCGACAGCGCGGCCAGCGTCGCGGCCACCACCACCTGGTTGCACGCCTTGGCGATCTCGCCCGATCCGACCGGCCCGAGGTGCCGCACCGTGCGTCCGACCACGTCCAGCACCGGCCGCGCGCGGGCGACCGCCTCCGCGGACCCGCCGACCATCACGCTCAACGCTCCCGACTCGGCCCCGGCCACCCCGCCGCTGAGCGGCGCATCGACCAGATCCACCCCGGCCGCGTCCAACCGGGCCGCCAGCGCCGCCACCCCGACCGCGGACACCGTGCCGTGCACGACCAGCACCGGACGGCCCCCGTCGACCGCCCGGGACCAGCCGGCCAGCAACCCGTCCGGCCCGTCCAGGACCGCCTCGACGTCGGCCAAGTCGGTGAGCACGGTCAGCGTGACCGCTGCGGCCGCCTCGGCGGGGGTGGTCGCCACCCGCGCGCCGGAAGCCTCGAACCCGGCGGCCTTCCCAGCGGTCCGGTTCCACACCGTCAACGCACCCAGCTCGGCCAGCAGCCGGCGGGCGATGGGCTCGCCCATCCGTCCGAGCCCCAGCAGCGACACCCCGGTCACCGGTCGACCCCGTCCAGTTCCGCGAGCTGCTGTGGATCCACGTCCTCCAGGAACATCGACGCGGTGAACCCGAGCAGCTCCTGCGCCCGGTCCAACCGCACCGGCACGTTCCGCCCCGCCACCGGCTCCGTCGGCACCCCGGGTGCGCACTGACGCAATGCAGCCGCGGTGTCCACTCTGAGGTAGGTCCGTGGTGCGGCGACGAGAATACCGGGGGCGGCGGGCGTCTCGTGCAGCAGCGCGGCCATCGTGACCCGGGCCGCGTCCCGCACGTCGAGATAGGTCCAGCCCTCGCAGGCCTGCCGCCGCGGGTCGGCGGCCAGCGCCGCCCGGATGTGCCGGCCGAACACCGCACCGCCGTCCTCGGTGATGTCCCGGACCAACGGGTACCGCAGCCCGGTCAGCGACAGCCCGTCGCGGCGGGCGAACATCGCCGCCGCCGCCTCGTTGGAGACCTTGGACAGCGAGTAGGCGTCGCCGATGTCGGCGGGATCGTCCTCGTCCCACGGGTAGTGCGACGGCAGCACCGGCCGGTCGTGCAGCGGCAGCCCGAC
>JBQGEH010000572.1:0-2257 GCA_052039515.1 Nakamurella sp.
CCACCCCGCGGCGGCGGGGGCCGGGTGCCTGCGGGGGGGCGCGGCCGCCACGGGAGGGGTGGTGGTGCGGGGTGGGCCGCGGGGGGGGCGGCCGGCCCCCCGCCGGTCCGCCGCCGCCCGGGTCGGCATGGTGTTCCAGGACTCGGCGACCGCGCTCAACCCGATGGTCCGGGTCGGTCGGCAGCTCCGCGCCCCGTTGGTCCGCCGTGGTCTCGGCCGGGCCGCCGCCGAGCTCGCGGCCGTCGAACTGCTCGACGGGGTCGGGCTCGCCGACCCGGCCCGCGTCCTCGGCTCGCACCCCGGGGACCTGTCCGGCGGGCAGCGGCAGCGTGTCTGCCTGGCGCTCGCGCTCGCCTGCGACGTCGGCCTGCTCGTCGCCGACGAACCGACCACCGCGCTGGACGTCGTCACCCAGGCCGGCGTCGTCCGGCTGCTCCGCGAGCGCACCGGCCCCGGCGGCCCCGCCCTGCTGTTCATCACCCACGACGTCGCCGTCGCCGCCCAGTTGTGCGACGAGATCGCCGTCCTGGACGCCGGAGTCGTGGTGGAGCGGGGACCGGCCGCGCGACTCGTGCACGCCCCGCGACACCCGGCCACCGTCGCGCTGGTCGGCGCCGCGCACGCGGTCGAGGACGATCTGCGGGCGGCGACCGCCGGTCGGGCCTGCGCCGCACCGGTGGCCTCGTGACGCTGCTCGCCGCTTCCGACCTGCACCGGTCCCACCACTCGACCCGCGGTTCCGTCACCGCGCTGGCCGGTGTGGACCTCACCCTGGACGCGGGCGAACGCGTCGGGATCGTCGGCGCGTCCGGGTCCGGCAAGTCCACCCTGTTGCGCACGCTGCTCGCCCTGGAGACGCCGGACAGCGGCCACGTCAGCTACGCCGGGCGGCCGGTCCTCCCCGGCCCGGCCCGCCGGCTGCGGTGGTTCCGCCGCGAGGTGCAGTACGTGCCACAGGATCCCGCCGGCTCACTCGATCCGCGGCGCACCGTCGGCGCGCTGGTCGCCGAACCGCTGCGGCGCCTCGGGGTCGACGGGGACCACCGCGCCCGGGTCACCGAGGTGCTGGCCGCGGTCGGTCTCGACGGCCGCTTCCTGGACCGCCGCCCCGGTGAGTTGTCGGGCGGGCAGTGCCAGCGGGTCGCGATCGCCCGGGCCCTGGCCCCGGGGGCCAGGGTGCTGCTCGCCGACGAGCCGGTCAGTGGCCTCGATCTGCCGTTGCGCCGGCAGGTCCTCGACGTCCTCGGCGAGGTGGGCGAGCGCCTCGGGACGGCGATGCTCGTGGTCACGCACGACCTCTCGGTCGTCTCCCGGCTGTGTCACCGCTGCGTCGTCCTGTCCGCGGGCCGCGTCGTCGAGGACGCGCCCACCGGCGAGCTGCTGTCCGCCCCGCGCCACGAGGACACCCGGCGACTGCTCGCCGGCGTCCCGCGGCTCGTCCCGGCATGAGCGTCCGGACGGCGGTACGGCCGGCGGTCACACCGACCCTGCTGGTCACCCAGTGCGCCTTCAACGTCGGCTTCTACGCGGTGGTGCCGTTCCTCGCGGTCCGGCTGCACGACGATCTGGCGGCGTCCGGCACCGCGATCGCCCTGGTCCTGGCCGTGCGCACCTTCAGCCAGCAGGGGATGTTCGTCGTCGGCGGCGCCCTCGCCGACCGCTTCGGGCCCCGCCGCGCGATGGTCGCCGGCACCGCGGTCCGGACGGTCGGCTACCTCGGACTCGCGTTCGCCGGCACGGTGCCGCTGGTGATGGTCTCCGCGGTCCTGACCGGGCTCGGCGGTGCGCTGTTCTCGCCGGCGCTCGAGTCGCGGCTCGCCGGCCGGCAGACCCCGGACGACACCGGCCCGCGTGACCGGCGTTTCGCCCTGCTGGCGGTGTGCGGCGAGGCCGGTGCGCTGCTCGGGCCGGTGCTCGGCGGGCTGCTGATGCGCGCCGGGTTCCCGGTGGCGGCGCTGGCGGGCGCCGGCCTGTTCGCGGTGGCCGGAGTGGTGCTCTGGCGGGTGCTGCCGCCGAGCGCACCGGTGACACCGGCGCCGGCGGCGTCGTGGCGCCTGGCCCTCACCGACCGGCGCTTCCCGCTGTTCTGCCTCGCTTACGCGTCCTACCTGCTCAGCTACCAGCAGCTCTACGTCGCGCTCCCGGTCGAGCTCGACCGGGTCGGGGCGGGCGACGACACCCTGGTGGCGCTCTTCCTGCTGGCGGCGGTGCTCGTCGTCGCCTTACAGCTGCCGGTCGCCGCGGTCACCCGGCGGCT
>JBQGEH010000573.1:0-3298 GCA_052039515.1 Nakamurella sp.
TGGAGGTGGGTCGACTGGCGCCGAGCGCCCGCGAGGCGCTCGACGGACACCGCTCGCTGGCCGCCGCCGCGGCCGAGATGCGCGGCGGTGCCGCGACTCCCGGCGCGCAGGTGGCCGGGCTGGCGGGTGGGATGTACACGCTGGTCGAGGCGCTCGTCGCGGGTGTGCAGCACTCCGGCGGCACGGTGCGGACGGGGTCGCCGGTGCACGCGGTCACCGCCGACGGCGACGGCTGGGTGGTCGGCACCGACACCGGCCCGCTGGCGGCGGACGCGGTGGTGCTGGCGGTGCCCGCCGGGGTCGGCGGCCGGTTGCTCGGCCGTCCGGTGACCGCCCCCGCCACCGGGGAGGTGCTGCTGTGCACGCTGGTGGTGGCCGCCCCGGCGCTGGACGCCGCACCGCGCGGCACCGGTGTCCTCGTCGCGTCCGACGTCACGGCGGTCGGCGCCAAGGCGATGACCCACGCCACCGCCAAGTGGGACTGGCTGGCCGCCGCGGCCGGACCCGGCCGGCACGTCCTGCGGTTGTCCTACGGGCGGGTCGGCGACGCGGACCTGCCGGGGAAGGCGGCGTTCCCCCGGCGGGCGTCGGCCGACGCGTCCGACCTGCTCGGGGTCGCGCTGCCGCCGTCGGCGCTGCGCGACTGGCGGCTCGACCGTTGGCCGGTCGGCGGCACCGCCGCGGCCGCCCCGGACGGACTGCCGACGACGCTGGCCGTGACCGGCGGGTGGACGGCCGGTACCGGTCTGGCCGCCGTCGTCGCGCACGCCCGGACGACCGCCCGCGGGCTCGTCGACCGCCTCGGTGTGCCGACGACCACGGACGGGCAGGGCAAGCGGTGAGAGAGGATGGAACCATGACCAGCACTTCCGAGGCCCCCGCCACCGCGGGCGCCGACACCGCTTCCACCCCGGGGGCCGGTTCCGCGCCCCAGCGCGTCACCGCCCGCCAGATCAACGAACAGATCCGCTACACCGGGTGGCACGTCCTGACCCGCGTCGCCGACCTGGACGCCGACGCCGCCGACGCGACCGCCGAACTCGAGGCGCTCGTCGCCGAGCTCGCCGCCGAGGACGTCGTCGTCCGCGGCTTCTACGACGTCTCGGCGCTGCGGTCGGACGCCGACCTGATGGTGTGGTGGCACGCGCCGACCGCCGAGGCGCTGCAGCGCGCCACCCGCCGGCTGCGCCGTACCGCCGTCGGCCGCGCCACCACGCCGTCGTGGTCGGCCGTCGGGCTGCACCGTCCGGCCGAGTTCAACAAGGGTCACGTGCCGGCGTTCCTGGCCGGGATGGAGGCCCGCGGCTGGGTCGCCGTCTACCCGTTCGTGCGGTCCTACGACTGGTACCTGCTGCCCGACCAGGAGCGCCGCTCGATGCTGGTCGAACACGGCGTGATGGGCCGCGAGTACGACCAGGTGCTGTCGAACACGGTGGCCGCCTTCGCCCTCGGCGACTACGAGTGGATCCTCGCGCTGGAGGCCGTCGAACTGCACGACATCGTGGATCTCATGCGGCATCTGCGGGCGTCGCAGGCGAGACTGCACGTCCGCGAGGAGGTTCCGTTCTTCACCGGCCGGTTCGTCGAGGCGGCCGGCGCCGTGGACGTGCTGCGATGAGCGACCCGACCGTCCCCGGCTGGGACGCGGTGCTGCTGGCCGGCTTCGGCGGCCCCGAGGGTCCGGACGACGTGATGCCGTTCCTGCGCAACGTGACCCGCGGCCGCGGCATCCCGGAGGAGCGCCTCGTCGAGGTGTCCCACCACTACCTCGCCCTCGGCGGGGTGTCGCCGATCAACGACCAGAACCGGGCGCTGCGCGACGCCCTGACGGCGGAGCTCGCCGCGCGCGGCATCGACCTGCCGGTGTTGTGGGGCAACCGCAACTGGAACCCGTTCGTCGCCGACGTCATCACCGCTGCGCACGCCGCCGGTCAGGACCGGCTGCTGGGCCTCGCCACCTCGGCGTCCTCCTCCTACGCCGGCTGCCGGCAGTACCGCGAGGACTGCGGGAAGGCCCTGCTGGCCACCGGTCTCGTGGGTGAGATGCGCATCGACAAGATCCGGCACTACTACAACCACCCCGGTTTCCTGGCCCCGTTCACCGACGGCACAGAGTCCGCGGTGCGTGCCGCGCTGGCGGCCGGGCTGGACCCCGCCGACCTCGAGATCGTCTTCACCACGCACTCCATCCCGGACGCGATGGCGCTGTCCGCCGGGCCGGCGGGCACTCCCCCGCCGGGCAACTACGTGAGCCAGCACCTGGCCGCCTGCGGCGTCGTCGTCGGCGAGCTCACCGACCGGGGCCTGCCTCCCGTGAGCTGGCAGCTCGCCTACCAGTCCCGCTCCGGGCCGCCGCAGATGCCGTGGCTGGAGCCCGACATCAACGACGTCATCGACGGTCTCGCCGCCGCCGGACGCCGCGGCGTGGTCGTGGTGCCGATCGGGTTCATCTCCGACCACGTCGAGGTCGTCTGGGACCTGGACAACGAAGCCAAGGAGACCGCGGAGAAGCACGGGCTGTTCTTCGCCCGGGTCCCCACCCCCGGCGTGGACCCGAGGTTCGTCTCCGCGCTGGTCGACCTGATCGCCGAGCGGCTCGACCCGAGCCTGCCGAAGGTGGCGGTCACCGAGGCGGGTCCGTCGCCGGACCGGTGCGGGGTCCAGTGCTGCCGCAACCTGCGCGGCCCGCAGCCGACCACCGCGGCGGAGGACTCCGCGCGCGACTGGGAGGGCCTGGACGTGGCGCCGGAGCGGCTCGCCGCGTCCGGGATCGCGGGCACGGTCCACGTCGGCGCATGAGCCGGGTCCTGCGGCTCGGGACCCGCGGCAGCGCGCTGGCCACCACCCAGTCCGGGCACGTCGCCCGGGCGCTGGCGGCGGCGGGGGTGGCGTGCGAGCTGGTGCTGATCAAGACCGAAGGTGACGTCAACAGCGCCCCGCTGGCGACCATCGGCGGCACCGGGGTGTTCGTCACCGCCGTCCGGACCGCCCTGCTGGACGGTCGGGTCGACGTCGTCGTGCACTCCTACAAGGACCTTCCGACCGCCCCTGCGGACGGCATCCGGCTGGCCGCCGTGCCACCCCGCGCGGACCCCTTCGACGCGCTGTGCGCCCGGGACGGGCTGCGGCTGGCCGACCTGCCGGCCGGGGCCGCCGTCGGTACCGGATCGCCGCGCAGCCGCCGCAACTGGGCCACCCGGCGCGGTGATCCGGTACCGACGGCGGCCCCGGCCGGCAGGTCGGCCTGCCGCAGCCCGTCCCGTGCGCACAGCGCGTCGAAGGGATCCGCGCGGGGTGG
>JBQGEH010000574.1:0-1564 GCA_052039515.1 Nakamurella sp.
GGCGCGGTCGACCTCGCCCGCGCCGAGGAGTTCCTGCGCCAGGTCTACGCCGAGACCACCCCGCCGATCCCGTACGCGGAGCGGCTGCGGCAGGTCCGCACCGAGATCGACCGCACCGGCATCTACAGCCACACCACGCACGAGCTGACGTTCGGCGCCCGCGTGGCGTGGCGGAACTCGGCCCGGTGCATCGGCCGCCTGTACTGGCAGTCGCTGCAGGTCCGCGCCATGCGGCACCGGCAAGACCCGGGCGACGTCGCGCAGGAGAGCGTCGGGCACCGGCGCGCGGCCCCCCGCGGCGGCAAGGTCCGCTCGACGATCACCGTGTTCGCGCCGGACGGCCCCGGCCGCCCCGGCCCGCGCATCCACAACGACCAGCTGGTCCGCTACGCCGGGCACCGCAACCCGGACGGCACGGTCGTCGGTGACCCGCTGCAGGTCGGGTTCACCGACCACGTGGTGTCGCTGGGCTGGCCGCGCCCCGCCCCCCGCGGCCGCTTCGACGTCCTGCCGTTGCTGGTCACCGGCGGCGACGGCCGCGCCCGCCTGTTCGACGTGCCGCCGGACGCCGTCCTCGAGGTGCGCCTGCGGCACCCGGACTTCCCGTGGTTCGCCGACCTGGGCCTGCGCTGGTACGCGGTGCCCGCGATCAGCAACATGCCGCTCGAGATCGGCGGTGTGCGGTACCCGGCGGCGCCGTTCAACGGCTGGTACCTCGACACCGAGATCGGCGCGCGCAACTTCGCCGACGCCGACCGCTACGACATGCTGCCGGAGATCGCGAAGCGGATGGGTCTGGACACCTCGACCGTCCGCACGATGTGGAAGGACCGGGCGCTCGTCGAGCTGGTGCGCGCCGTCGTCCACTCGTACGACCGGGCCGGCGTGACGATGTCCGACCACCACACCGAGGCCGAGCGGTTCCTCACCCACGTGGAGCGCGAGTCCGCGGCCGGGCGCCGGTCCCCGCCCGACTGGAGCTGGATCGTCCCGCCGATGTCCGGCGGCCTGACCCCGGTGTTCCACCGGTACTACGACCAGCCCGACCCCCGGACCCGCCCGGCGTTCCTGCCCCCGCCCGCGTAGCTCAGGGTTCGACGGGCGGCGGGGCCGCCAGGTTCGGCAGCTGCCGGGTCCGCCCGCGGAACTCCGCGACCACCACCCCGTCCGGCTCGGCGTCGTTCCGGGCCCGCACCGTCACGTCGTAGAGCCCGGAACGTCCCGCCAGTGCCGTCTCCCGCGCCTGCGCCACCAGCTCGTCGCCGAGCGCGGCCGGGCGCAGGAACGCGATGTCCGCACCCGAGGCGAGCGCGGACACGCCGTGGCTGTTGCTGGCGTAGGCCATCGCCGTGTCGGCGAGCAGGAAGATGTGCCCGCCGTGGCAGACGCCGTGCCCGTTGACGTGCTGCTCGGCGACCGTCAGCGCGGCCGTCGCGTGTCCCGGGGTGACGTCGACGATCCGCACCCCGACCGTCGCCGAGGCATGGTCGGCGGCCACCATCGCCGCGACCGTGGAGTCGGCCGTCCGCTGCGGGTCGGGATCGTTCACCGGGCTGCTCACCTC
>JBQGEH010000575.1:0-2997 GCA_052039515.1 Nakamurella sp.
GTGGATGAGCGATGAGTGAGGCAAGCGATGAGTGAGGCAGCGGTCCTGAGCAAGCAGCCGCAGCAACGCGACGCCGTCGTCCGGGCCGAGGGGGTGTCCAAGCGCTTCGGCCGGCTCGAGGTGCTGAAGGGCATCGACCTCGAGGTCCGTCCCGGCGAGGTGCTGTGCCTGCTGGGCGCGTCCGGATCGGGCAAGAGCACCTTCCTGCGCTGCATCAACCACCTGGAGAAGATCGACGCCGGGTGGATCAGCGTGGACGGGGAGCTGGTCGGCTACCGCCGGCACCGCGGCAAGCTGTACGAACTCAAGGACCGCGAGATCGCCCAGCGGCGCAGCGAGATCGGCATGGTGTTCCAGCAGTTCAACCTGTTCCCGCACCTGTCGGTGCTGGACAACCTGATGGAGGCGCCGCTGCGGGTCCGCCGCGAGCCGGCCGGACCGGTCCGTGAGCGCTCGATGCACCTGCTCGAGCGGGTGGGTCTCGCCGACCGGGCCGCCGCCTACCCGCGGCAGCTGTCCGGCGGTCAGCAGCAGCGGGTCGCCATCGCCCGCGCGCTGGCCATGCAGCCCAAGCTCATGCTCTTCGACGAGCCGACCTCGGCGCTGGACCCCGAACTGGTCGGCGACGTGCTCGACGTGATGCGCGACCTGGCCGCCGACGGGATGACGATGGTCGTGGTCACCCACGAGATCGGCTTCGCCCGCGAGGTCGCCGACAGCGTCGCCTTCCTCGACGGCGGGGTCATCGTCGAGCAGGGTCCGCCGGACCGGGTGTTCTCCGATGCGGCCCATCCCCGGACCCGCTCGTTCCTCGCCAGAGTGCTGTAGGACGATCGACCGCACACCGGTCAACCCCATCGGTGGCGCGAGGAAGCGATCCATATGGAGCATGTCGATCACGTGGTGGTGGGCCTGGGTGCCCTGGGCAGCGCCACCGTCCAGCAGTTGGCCGCGCGCGGCGCGGACGTACTGGGGCTGGAACAGTACGAGTTGGGGCACGTCCGGGGCGCGTCCCACGACACGTCCCGGATCATCCGCCGCGCCTACGACCGGCCGGAGTACGTCCGGCTCGCCGACGCGGCCTACCGGGACTGGGCAGCGTTCGAGGAGCTCAGTGGGGAACGGCTGGTGACGCGGACCGGCGGGCTGTACTTCTGCCCGCCGGACGCGCCCGTGCCGGCGCACCACTACCTGGACAGCCTGACCACCTGCGGCGTCGACCACGAGGAGCTGTCCCCGGCCGAGGTGCGACGCCGCTACCCGCAGTTCGCGGTGCCCGACGGGGTCACCACCGTGTGGACCGCGGACTCCGGGATCGTGCACGCCGCCCGGTCGGTGGCCGCGCTGCAGATGTACGCCCGGATGGCCGGGGCGCGGCTGCGGGACCGCTGCGCGGTGACCGCGCTGGAGGAGGACGCCGACGGCGTCGTCGTGCACACCGCGCAGGGCCCGGTGCACGCCGGGAACGTCGTGCTGTGCACCGACGCGTGGACGAACCGGCTGCTCGCCCCGCTCGGTGCGGCCGTGCCGCTGCGGGTGATGCAGGAGCAGGTCACCTACTTCGCGCCGCCCCGGCCGGCCGACTTCGAGGGCGGGCGGTTCCCGGTGTGGATCTGGGAGGGCGCCGTCTGCTACTACGGGTTCCCCTGCTACGGGGAGCCCACGGTGAAGGCCGCCCGGGACGTCTCCGAGGTCGACATGGACGTGGACGCCCGGACCTTCGTGCCGTCCGCCGAGCGGGCCGCCGAACTCGCCGCGTTCATGGCGTCGGTCATCCCCGGCAGCGGGTCGCCGCTGCGCACCGTGACCTGCCAGTACGCCCTGACCCCCGACCGGCACTTCGTGCTCGACGCCCTGCCCGGCCACCCGCGGCTGCTGCTCGGGCTCGGCGCGGGCCACGGCTTCAAGTTCACCCCCACCTTCGGGCGGGTGCTCGCCGACCTCGCCACCACCGGCGTCACCACCGAGGACCTGACGCTGTTCCGCGCCGACCGGCCCGCGCTCGGCGCCCTGGTCGCCGAAGGGGTCTGACGTGCTCACCGACGTCGAGGCCCACGCCCTGTCCTGCCTGGACGAGACCGCGCTGGTCGACGACCTCGTGGACCTCATCCGCGTTCCCAGCGTCACCGGCACCGATGCCGAGTCGGACCTGCAGCACCGCCAGTCGGCGCAGCTCACCGACCTCGGCATGGACGTCGACGCGTGGAAACTCGACCTCGCCGCACTCCGCGCCGACCCGCGCTTCCCCGGCACCGAGGCCGACCGGGTCGAGGGTTACGGCGTCGTCGCGACCTCCGGCCCCGGCACCCCGGCGCTGGTGCTGCAGGGGCACGTCGACGTGGTCCCGCTCGGCGACCTCAACCGCTGGGGCGCCAACGCCCCGTTCGGCGGCCGGATCACCGGCGACGTCGTGCACGGCCGCGGCGCCTGCGACATGAAGGCGGGAGTCGCGGTCAACACCGCGGTGGCCCGGACGCTGGCCGCGTCCGGGCTGCGCCTGGAGCGGCCGTTCGCGGTGCACTCGGTGGTCAGCGAGGAAGACGGCGGCCTCGGCGCGTGCGCCACCCTGGTCCGTGGGCACGGCGGCGACGCCGCGGTGATCACCGAGCCGACCAGCGGACAGGTGGTCACCGCGCACGCCGGGTCGCTGACGTTCACCCTCACCGTGCCGGGACGGGCCGCCCACGGCAGCACCCGCTACGAGGGGGTCAGCGCCTTCGAGGCGTACCTGCCGCTGCACCGGGCGATCGCCGAGCTCGAGCGGGAGCGCAACGCCGCCCCGGATCCGCGGTTCGCCGGCAACCCGCTGCCCTACCCCATCTCGGTGGGCCGGATCCGGACCGGCGACTGGGCGTCCAGCGTCCCCGACAAACTCGTCGCCGAGGGCCGGCTCGGGGTCCGGCTCGGCGAGGACCCGGCCGCGGGGCGCCCCGGGGGCGGTGCGACGGGGGGGGCGGCGCGCGCCGCCGCGGCCTGGGGAGGCGCCCCCCCCCCCCC
>JBQGEH010000576.1:0-2552 GCA_052039515.1 Nakamurella sp.
CCGACGGCCGGGTGATGGTCATGGGCTCCAACCCCATCGACGGCAGCTTCGAGTCGCGCATCTCCGTCTACGAACCGCCGTACCTGTTCCGCGGGCCACGGCCGACCCTGACCGCGGCGCCGGCCACGGCGACCTACGGTGCGTCCCTCCAGGTGGGGGTGACCGGGACGGTGGTCAGCGCTTCGCTGACCAGCCCCGGGTCGGTGACCCACCAGATGGACAGCAACGCCCGGCTCGTCGACCTGCCGGTGACGGGGACCGGAGCGACCCGCACCCTGACCGTCCCGACCAACCCCAACCTGCTCCCGCCCGGGCCGTACATGCTGACCGTGCTGGACGCCAGCGGGGTGCCCTCGGTGGCCCGCTGGATCACCGTGGGACCGGGCACCGCGACCCGGGGGTTGACGGCCGCGGGCACCACCACCGGCGCGGCCGGCACCCCGCCGGCCACCGGTCCCGAGGCGGCGGTCGCCCGCAGTGTGGCCGCGGCGACGCAGGCGGCGCTGCCCTTCCCGGCGGCGACCGCGCCGTCCACCACAGCCGGCGCGCACGACCACACCGGCGGTCACACCACGGCGGCCGCGCCGGGCAGGACCACGGCCGGACCGCTGGCCCGGGTGGCCCGCCAGCCCTACCTCACGCCCGTCAAGCCTGCGGCCGACCAGCTCCGCATCGCCGCCGGTGGCCGTACCCAGGCAGCGAAGGTGCCGATGCACCGGGTGACGCCGGAACAGGGTGCGGCCGCCGCGGCCGAGGTGGTCACCGAGTCGGCCCGCACGGGTGGTTGTGTCGTCGGCTACGGGGTGGACGGCGGCTGCCTGCCGCAGGTCTCACCCGCGTCGGCCCGGATGGGCGGCATGGCCATGGACTGGACCTGCGACGAGGTCCGCGCGCTGCTACCCGACGGCATCGCACTGACCGAGCCGGGTGTGGATCCGCAGCATCTCGACCACGACCGCGACGGCATCGCCTGCGGGCGCGGTGACTGAGCGCATCCGTTCCGCCGCCGAGCCCTCCTTCCGCCGACACCTCCGGAGTTCACCGTGACCCTCACCAAGGCCGACCTCGCGCCGCCGCCACCGATCTACGCCGTACCGCCGACGGACGCCGAGAAGCACCAGTACATCAAGGGTTCCCAGCACCGCTGGTTCTTCTGGGCGCACGCCGCCGCGTTCCTGGGCATCGCGATCAGCCTGTACGGCTTCGCGACCATGCGGTACTGGACGCTGATCTTCCTGGCGCCGCTGGCTCTGTACGCGGCGGAAACGCTGTTGGGCCTGCGCACCTCGACGTACCCGCGACGGGTCACCCTGCCCGATCACCGCTTCCTCGTCGAGACCTACCAGCCCGACGAGTACCCGTCGGTGGACGTCTATCTGCCCACCTGCGGTGAGTCGCCGGAGCTGCTGGCCAACACCCTGCACTGGATCTCGCAGCTGGAGTGGCCGGGCGAACTCACCACCTGGGTGCTGGACGACAAGGGCAGCGACGAGGTCCGCGAGCTGGCGGACGCCTACGGCGTGCGCTACCTCGCCCGGCCGGGCAGCGAGTTCAAGAAGGCCGGCAACCTGCAGTACGCGTTCGAGCGCAGCACCGGCTCGCTCATCCTCATCCTCGATGCCGACTTCGTGCCCCGAGCCGACTTCCTGCGCGAGGTGGTGCCGTACTTCTCCGACCACTCCATCGGGATCGTGCAGACGCCGCAACTGTTCTCGACGGCCCGCCACCTCAGCTGGCTGACCCGTGGCGCGGGCGCGACCCAGGAGATGTTCTACCGGTTCATCCAGCCCAGCCGGGACGCGGTGCGCGCCGCCATCTGCTGCGGCACCAGTGCGATCTACCGGCGGCGGGCCCTGGACGCGATCGGCGGATTCCCGCGGATCGCCCACTCCGAGGACGTCTTCACCGGGATGGCCATGGAGGAGAAGGGGTTCCGGCTGCAGTACGTGCCGCTCAACCTCTCTCAGGGGCTGAGCCCGGACAGCGTCAACAGTTTCATCACCCAGCAGTACCGCTGGTGTGAGGGCTCGATGGCGATGGCCGCGGGCAGCGACTTCCACGTCTCGAAGCTCTCGCGCCCGCAACGCCTCTCGTACTGGTCGGGCTTCTCCTACTACGTCACCACGGCGATGAACGTCTTCCTGGCGCCCATCCCCACGCTGCTCATGGTGTGGATCTTCCCGCAGTACGTGAAGGCCGGGAACTTCCTGCCGCTGGTCGGGCTGCTCGTCCTGTGGCTCGGCGTCTACCCGCTGTTGATGAAGGGCCGGTGGCGTCTGGAGACACTCCGGGTGCAGGTTCTCTACGGCTTCGCGCACGCGGCGTCGATCTGGGACGTGTTCTTCGGCCAGACCCAGGAGTGGGTCCCGACCGGCGGCGGTTCGGCGCCCACCCCGGTGGCCACCCGCGTCAAGCGGATGGTCGTCTGGTACCTGTCGCTGACCACCGCGGCTGCGACGATCGGTGTGGTGTACCGGCTCTCGACCGGTTACCCGCTGGCGGACTGGTGGGCGGCGCTGGTCTTCTTCGGGGTCAACCTGTACATCTTCCTC
>JBQGEH010000577.1:0-3219 GCA_052039515.1 Nakamurella sp.
GGCCGTGCTGCCGGGTGGTCTGGCGATGGGCCTGCTCGGCCCGGTCATCGGGCGCCTGTACGACCGGTTCGGTGCCCGGACGCTCGTGATCCCCGGCTCGGTGCTGCTGTCCGCCGCGTTGTGGGTGTTCTCGACGCTCGGCCAGGACTCGCCGATGTGGGAGGTCGTGACCGTCCAGACGGCCATGATGGCGGCGCTCGCGACGATGTTCACGCCGCTGATGACGGACGCGCTGGCATCCCTGTCCGGGGACCTCTACTCGCACGGCAGCGCCATCCTGACCACGCTGCAGCAGGTGGCGGGAGCCGCGGGGACGGCCCTGTTCGTCACGGTCATGACGCTGTCGTCGCAGGCGGGCGGCGCGCCGGACGTGCCCGGCATCCGGGCCGCGTTCACCGTGGCCGCCTGCATCTCGGTGGTCGTGGTGGTCGCCGCCTTGTTCAGCGGTCGGCGTGGCGCCGCGGACACGTCGGATGCCGCAGCCGCGGAGCCGGTCCGGCACTGAGCTCCGCACCCCGTCGACCCCGACCGGGGGTGCCCCTCCGGACGGCGGTGTACGGACCGGTTCCCAGAACAGGCGTGTGCGAGGGCATCGCCGCAGGTCGACGGGGTGCGGGTGACCCGGTTCCGGACGTCGTCCACGCGATCGGGTGAACTGATCCTTCACGCGCGCCCGGCCGATCGGGGCGTCCGCAGGGCGGTCCGGGTAACCGCGATCACGCCACGCAGCCCCAGCCGGGCCGGAATCGGTCGATTCTCACGATGTGGACTTGTCCGCTGTAAGGGTTACTCCGAACGGAGTGCAGACTTCCGGCATGCACCTCGTCAACCGCTTCGCCGCTCGACGTCACGTCGACCTGCGGCGCAACGCGAGCGCGCTGTGTAGCTCCCCCCGGTGACCTGAGCCCGGCGGCCGAGCGGCCGCCGTCCTCGACCCACCGTCCGGCCCCGCCTCCCCACGCGGGTCGCCCCGGAACCCGTCCCGTCCCCGCCGTGAGGTGGCCGCGGAACCGGTCCGGGTTGCACGACCGGTCCGGCACCCCGCCGGAGCCTCCCCACGTCACCGGCGCCGCCGCCACGGCTCCGTCCTCCGTGCTGCACGGGAGACGGCGACGCGAGCGTTCCCCGGCGGTGACGTCCGGCCGGACCGCCCCGCTCCCCGACAATCACCGAAGGAGACCGTCGTGGCACAGAATCGTGCACGACCGACCACCCGGAACCGGCTGATCGCCGGTGGCCTGCTGCTCGCCGGCACGGCCGCCGCGTCCACCGGCATGGCGGGCGCCGCGCAGGCGGCCGAGCCGGCCATCGTGCCGGACCTCGCCCCGCTGCTGACCACGCACAACGACGTCCAGCCGGCCCCGGCGCCCGAGGCGCCCCCGGTCGAGTCGTCGTTCACCGCGTTCGGGCCGGACCAGCCGCTCAAGCAGCTGCGCGACTTCACCCCGGACGGTGTGCCGGCCGCGGGTCTGCTCGAGTCCGTGTCCGAGGCCCCGAAGAAGATCACCCCGAGCGGTGGCGGCGGCGGGGGTTACGACGGTGAGTAGGTTCGCCGCCCTTCCCCGCTGGGGCAGGAAGTCGGTCCTGGTACTGGTGGGTGCCGCGGTCGTCGCCGGTGTGGCGATCGTCCCCACCGCGACGTCCGCGTACGCCGACGTCGAGAAGACGAAGTCCGAGGTCCAGGGCAGCGACGGCAAGCAGTACTGGGTCGAGAACAACCTGGTCGGCGGCAGGGCCGCGGTGGCCGACCGCCAGGAGGCGGCCGGCGGGCAGCGCCCCGAGTACATGGTCGTCTGGGCCGGTGACGAGAACGCCGCCGACACGGTGGTGCCGGACGTCAAGAACCTTCCCGGCTCGGTCACCGACGACCCGGGCGGCAAGGTGCGCGACGCGCTCCCCGGCCCGGACTTCATGGCCGTCGTCGACGTCACCAAGGGCTCCCCGGAGTACGGCAAGATCGTCAACACCGCGACGGTCGGGCCGCTGGTGGAGAACGAGCCGCACCACATGCAGTACTCGTGGCGCAAGGGCGACAAGATCTTCGCCGGTGGCCTGTACAGCGCCGCGACCTACGTCTTCGACGTGTCGGCGCTGCCGGAGCTGAAGCTCTCCGGGATCAGCCTGCCGTCGAACACGCTCTGCGGCTCCGTCCCGGACGCCTACTGGGTCCTCAAGGACGGCACCGCGTACGGCACCTACATGGGCGGCCCGGTCGCCCCGGGTCCGTGCCGCTACTCCAACGGCGAGGTCCGCACCGGCAACGGGTTCGCCGGTACGCCCGGTGAGGTCGTCCGCTTCGGTCCGGACGGCAGGAACATGGTCGAGGCCCCGGCCGCGTCGGAGACCGCCGAGGACCCGCAGCAGTGCCTGAACCTGCCGGCGCTGGGGCAGCCGAGCTGCGCCAACCCGCACGGCATCCAGGCCCGCGAGGACCTGAACACGATGGTGACCAGCGACTACGCCGAGCCCCGGGACATCATCCTGGATCCGGTGAAGAACCCGTCGCCCTACCTGCGCCGGCCGACGATCCGGACATGGGACATCACCGACCTCAACCGCCCGCAGCTGAAGTCGGTGTCCTACCTGCCGACCGGCCCGCGGTCCGGCCCCGAGGACCCGCTGCGCAACGAGAACCGCGCGGTGATGGAGACCACGGTCACCAACCAGCCGGGTCACAAGGGCGCGTTCGCCCAGACCATGCAGGGTGGAGCGCTGTTCTACACGCCGGACATCACGGTTCCGCAGCCGGAGTGGAAGGAGATCTTCGACCTCTCCACGTCGGCGCCGGAGTTCGCGTCCCCGGGTGAGAACGGCGGCCCGAGCGCCACCGGCGGCTGGGTGCAGACCAGCCCCGACGACAAGACGCTCTACCACGCCACTATCGGCCGCAAGGCCGGGACGCTGGGCCCGGACGACAAGGGCACGGCGGGCGGCGTGCTCGCGCTCGACATCGAGAAGCTGGTCAACGCCGGCGACAACCCGCAGTGCTCCGTCGACACCGAGGAGGAGATCACCGCGGGTGGTGCCGAGTCGGACTGCCCGACGATCCGCAGCACCCAGGCGATCAACCCGGACAAGACCGGCGCCGGCCCGCACTGGGGCGCGCTGGACAACCTGGCCAAGGGTGCCGACGGCTTCTTCACCGAGACCGACCAGCCCGCCCGCCTGGCGACCGCGAACTACTTCGTGGCCCGCACCGGCCTCGACGGTGACCACCGC
>JBQGEH010000578.1:0-2216 GCA_052039515.1 Nakamurella sp.
CACCGCCGCCGAAATCGGTGGGGGTGACCGGCTCGACCTGGTGGCCCTGGTGGACGCGCTGTGGGCGCGGGGCCGGCGGCACGTGCTCCTCGAGGGCGGGCCACGGCTGGCCGCGTCGATGTTCGACGCCGGTCTGGTCGACGAGGTGATCGCCTACGTGGCGCCGACCGTGCTGGGCGCCGGACGGTCGGCGGTGGACGGCGGTGCGGCAGCCACCCTCACCGACGCGCACCCGCTCGAGCTGCGCGACATGCTGCGGATCGGGCCGGACGTCCGGCTCCGGTACGCCGTCGGCCGGCCCGGAATCGTCTAGACATCTGCCCGCTCAGCGGGCATTCTCCTTCCCGATTCGGGAAGGCATCTGCTCAGGCGAACTGGAACGAGCGCTTGGACATGCCGAACCAGAAGCCGTCGACGGCGGTGTGCGCGTCGATGCCGGCGTCGGCACTCGCCCCCATCGTGACGAACAGCGGCGCGAAGTGCTCCGTGCGGGGGTGCGCGCGGCGGCCGGCCGGCGCCACCCGCTCGAAGTCGAGCACCGCGTCGACGTCCCCGGACTCGACGGCCTCCTTGGCCCACTGGTCGAACTCGTGACCCCACTGCGGCGCCCCGCCGGAGGTGTCGCCGAACATCGCTTCGCGCAGGTTGTGGGTGGTGAAACCGGACCCGATGATCAGCACGCCCTGGTCGCGCAGCGGCGCCAGCGAACGGCCGAGCTCGAACAACTCCCGGGGGTCCAGCGTCGGCATCGACACCTGCAGCACCGGGATGTCGGCGTCGGGAAACATCTCGACCAACGGCACGTAGGCGCCGTGATCCAGTCCCCGCTGGGGATCCTGGTACACCGGCCGGCCCGGCCGGGCCACCAGCTGCGCCACGTCCCGGGCGAGCTGCGGGGCGCCGGGGGCGGCGTACTCGACCTCGTAGAAGCGCTGCTCGAAGCCACCGAAGTCATAGGTCAGCGGCACCGTCTCGGTGGCGCCCACGGTCAGCGGCGCGGACTCCCAGTGCGCCGAGACGACCAGGATCGACTCCGGTCGCGGGAGGTCGGCGCTCCACGCGGCGAGCTGACGCGTCCACACCGCGTCGTCGGCCAGCGGCGGAGCGCCGTGGGACAGGTACAGCGCCGGCATCCGGGTCGAGGTCATGGCGACGATGCTACGGTCAATTGCATGAGCGCTCAAGTATCGGCCGGTCGTAAGATGCCCCACATGGCCGCACCGCCCTGGCTCTCCGACGCGCAGCAGCGTGTCTGGCGTCAGTACCTCAACCTGGACCGCCGGCTGCAGGAGCGCATCGAGCGCGACATGCAGCAGCAGTCCGGGATGCCGATGGCCTACTACCTGATCCTGGCCATGCTGAGCGAGGCGTCCGGCCGGTCGCTGCGGATGAACCAGCTCGCCGACATCCTCGAGGCCTCGCAGTCGCGAACCTCGCACGCCGTCTCCCGGCTCGAGGAGCAGGGTTGGGTGCGCCACGAACGCAGCCCGGAAGACGGCCGCGGTCAGGTCGCGGTGCTCACCGACGCCGGCTGGAGCCGCGTGCAGCAGCTCGCCCCCGGCCATGCCGACACCGTCCGGCGGACCATGTTCGACGGACTGGACGACGACGACCTCGCCGAGCTCAGCCGCATCTTCGACAAGATCGCGGTCAACCTCGGAAACCTCGACGCCCCCTGCGTGTGACCCCGCCCGACGCGTTCGTCAGCGGGCCGCACGAGCCGGTAGAGTGACTCCCCGTTGCCGCCTTAGCTCAGTCGGTAGAGCATCTCACTCGTAATGAGAAGGTCTGGGGTTCGATTCCCCAAGGCGGCTCAGCGTTCAGGCCCGGCATCCGCCGGGCCTGAATTGTTTCCGGCCCGGTCACCGTCGTGGCCGTGAGTCGTAGGCCTTGCGCGCACTGCACACCGACGCCTTCTTGCACACCTCGGTGGTGCCGTCGGCGGCGAGCTTGAGCACGACCGAGTCGTCGAGCACGTTGTGGCCGACGACGGTGCCGGCACCCAGCGGCGAGTCGACCCGCTCCCCGACCGCCGGCGCGTCCGCCTTGAAGTCGGCGTACATCGGGTGCTCGTACTTCAGGCAGCACATCAGCCGACCGCAGGCGCCGGAGATCCGCATCGGGTTCAGCGGCAGGTCCTGGTCGCGGGCCATCGCCAGCGTCACCGGTTCGTAGTCCCGCAGGAACGTCGAACAGCAGGTGTCCCGACCGCAGGA
>JBQGEH010000579.1:0-3457 GCA_052039515.1 Nakamurella sp.
GGCCAGGATGTCCAGCTCCAGGTGTTCCACGGGGGGTTCGTCCTCGAGGGCGTAGGCGGCGGGGTCCGGCGGCAGGGCGACCCGGATCCGGTCGCCGACCGCCGGGAAGGTGCCGTGGGTGGCGATGGCCAATCCGGAGACCGTCTCGTAGTCGCCCTCCGGCAGGTCGCGGTCGACGAGCCGGGACAGCTCGTCCAGCGGCAGGTCGGCGGGCACCGTCCAGGTCGCGCCGTCACCGGGCGCGGGGGCGGCGATCTCCGGATCGTGCTCGTCGTCGATCTCACCGACGAGTTCCTCGGCGAGGTCTTCCGCGGCCAGCACCCCGGCGAACCCGCCGTACTCGTCGAGCACACAGGCGAGCTGACTGCGGCTGGTGACCAGCGCGTCCAGCGCGGCGGGCAGCCGCATGGTGGTCGGGACCAGCAGCGGCGGCCGCATCACGGTGGTGGCGGGGACGTCGTCGTCGGTGGTGGTGAGGACGTCGGAGAGGTGCACGACACCCAGCACCTGCTCGGCGTCGTCGAGGACGGGATAGCGGGAGTGCCCGTGCCGCATCAGCTCCCGGACCTCCCCCAGGGTGGCCGTCGGGCGCAGCACCCCGGCGCGAGCGCGCGGCACCATCGCGTGTTCGACGGCGCGCTCCGGGAACTCGAGGATGCGGGTGATCAGCACCGAGGTCTCGGGCCGCAGGTCACCGCTCTCCCGGGACTCGGCGACGATGTGCTCGAGGTCGCGGTGGGTGGCGGAGTGCTCGACGTCGTGCACCGGCTCGATGCGCAGCGCCTTGAGCAGCAGGTTCGACGCGTGGTCGAAGATCGTGATCAGCCAGCCGAAGAGCTTGAGGTAGATGGCCGTGGACCGGGACAGCGCGACGGCGATCGGCTCCGGCCGGGCGATGGCCAGGTTCTTCGGGAACAGCTCGCCCAGCAGCATCTGCACGAACGTGGAGAACAGCAGGGCCAGCAGGGTGCCGATGGTGATGCCGACCGCGGAGGGGACGGAGACCCCGCCCAGCGCGTCACCGATGGCGATGCCGATCAGCGGCTCGGCGACGTACCCGACGAGCAGGCCGGTCACGGTGATGCCGAGCTGCGCGCCGGACAGCATGAACGAGGTGCGGCGGGTGACGGCCAGCGCCCGTTCGGCGCCCGCGTCACCGGCGGCGGCCGCGGCCTTGAGCCGGGAGCGGTCCACCGACATGTAGGCGAACTCCTGGGCCACGAAGTACGCCGTGGCGGCGGAGATGACGAGGACGATCAGCAGTCCGAGCAGGACGGACAGGGGCCAGATCACGCGGTCGCCCCGGCGGCGGTGCGGGTGGGTCTCGGTCGGCGGTCACGTCGATCGGGTGTCATCGGGGCTCTCGTGTCGGGGGGATCTGACGCAGTGAGAACTACCCACGGCCGCCCACGGTTCCCCGCGACGGTGACATTCTTGACCCGATCTTTACCTTTCGCGGCGGACCGCCGGAGCGGGAGTTGGCGGAGGCGGAGGGATTTGAACCCCCGAGGGCGTGAGCCCTGGCCGCTTTCAAGGCGGCTTCCTTCGGCCGCTCGGACACGCCTCCGCGCAGCAGTGTACGGTCCCCGCCCCCGTCCGGGCGCCCGGTCGGGGGTGGGGACCCGTCGCTCAGACCCGGGCCGGCTCGGGGGTCGTGGCCGCCGCGTCGGCGTCGAGCTGCTTGAGCAGCTGCTCGCCTTCGATGTCGACGTTGGGCAGCGACTTCTGCAGCCACCGCGGCAGGTACCAGGCGGACCGGCCGAGCAGCGTCATCACCGCCGGGACCAGCGTCATCCGCACCACGAAGGCGTCGAACAGCACACCGATGCCGAGGGCGAAGCCGATCGAGGCGATGATCGAGTCCGGCGCCAGGATGAAGCCGGCGAAGACGCTGGTCATGATGATGGCCGCGGCGATGACGACCCGGGAGCCGTGCGCGTAGCCGCTGCGGACCGCGGCCTTCGGGTCCTCCCCGTGCACGAACGACTCACGCATGCCGGCCACGAGGAACACCTCGTAGTCCATGGCCAGCCCGAACAGCACGCCGATCAGCAGGATCGGCAGGAACGACACGATGTTGGACGGCGTCTCCACGACCCCGAACCAGCCCCACTGGAAGATCGCGACGACCGCGCCGAACGAGGCGCCGACCGACAGCAGGAAGCCCAGCGCCGCCTTGACCGGGACGACGATCGAGCGGAACACCAGCATCAGCAGCACCAGGGCCAGACCGACCACGATGACCAGGTAGACCGGCAGCGCGGACGCGAGCTTCTCGCTGACGTCGATGCCCAGCGCGGTCTGGCCGGTGACCTGGATGGTCGCGCCGGTGCTGTCGGCGATGCCGCCGGCCGCGTCCCGGATCTCGTGCACCAGATCCTCGGTCTCGGTCGCCCCCGGCGCCGACTTCGGGACCACGTTGATCGCGGCGAACGTGCCGTCGGCGGCCTGCGCGAACGGCGTCACCGCGAGCGTGTCACCGGTGCCCTGGATGGCCTGCACGGTCGCGCCGATGGCCGGCTGCAGCTGGGCCGCGTCGGAGGCCCCGACGGTGACGATGATGGTGCCGTTGACGCCGGCCCCGAAACCCTCGGCGAGCAGGTCGTAGGCCTGCCGGGCGGTGGAGTCCAGCGGCTTGGAGCCGTCGTCGGGCAGCCCCAGGTGCAGCTTGGTGGTCGGGATGGCGGCCGCGCCCAGCGCGAGGACTCCGACGATCAACACCAGCGCCGGGTACTTCGTGACGAAGCGGCCCCAGCGGTTGGCGCGGTCCGGGTCGGCCTGCTGCCTGCGCTCGACGGCGTGCTTCCCGAGGTTCATCAGCTCGCGCTGCTTGCGGCCGAGGATCCGCGGCCCGGCGAAGGCCAGCAACGCCGGCAGCATCGTCACCGCGATGAGCACGGCGATGAGGACGGTCAGCGACGCTGCCACGCCCATGACGGTGAGGAACGGGATGCCGACGACGCTCAGCGCGGCCAGCGCGATGATGACGGTCAGACCGGCGAAGACCACCGCCGAGCCGGCGGTGCCGTTGGCGCGGGCGATCGACTCGTGCAGCTCCATCCCGGCGGCCATCTGCTTGCGGTGCCGGCTGACGATGAACAGCGCGTAGTCGATGCCGACGGCGAGGCCGAGCATCAGCGCCAGGATCGGCGCGGTGGACGACATGTCCACGACGTTGGCCACGATCAGCACGCCGGAGACGCCGATGCCGATGCCGATGAGCGCGGTGAGCATGGGCAGGCCGGCCGCGACGATCGAGCCGAACATGATGAGCAGCACGATCAGCGCGACGATGACGCCGATGCCCTCCGTGGATCCGATGGCCGGCGCCTGCGGCACCGCGGCCCCGGAGAGCTCGACCCGGACGCCGGTGCCGGCGGCCGAGTCCCGCAGGGCGGCGAGTCCGTCGTGGGTCTCCTTCGGCACCTCGGTGACCTGGCCCTGCATCTGCAGGGTG
>JBQGEH010000580.1:0-11535 GCA_052039515.1 Nakamurella sp.
GGGTGCTGGTGGCCGATGTTGACGTTGACCAGCTGCGAGGAGAAGTCGAGGTAGCGCTTGCCGGTGTAGTCCCACATGTAGGAGCCCAGCGCCCGCTCGATCGGGAGTGGGTCCAGCACCCCCTGCGCGGCCCACGGGTAGAACACGTGTGCCCGGTCGGCGGTGCGGACCTCCTCACCGGTGGCCGGCTCCGGGGTCGGATGGACCTCGGCGGCGGGGGGAGCGTCGGCGCTGGAGACCGCCGGCTCGTCGGTGGGGGCGGCTCCGGGGGCGTCATCGAGAGGGGTCGGCATGCACGCACCCTACGACGGCCGCCGCCGCGGCGACACGGGGGAGCGCGCACCGGACGTCGCGTCGATTTCCGACCGCCGGGCGGGAACCGGCGTACGCCGGTGGCCGCCCGGACACGGTCCGTCGGCGCCGCAGGGACGACCTCCGCGCGCGGTCATCCGCCGGAAACATTCGGCCGATGGTGTTTATAGTCAGGCAATCTTGATCCCTCACGATCACTGTCTCCCGCCTCCCCGGCCCGCTCGGACCGGTGGTGGGGACGCTCGTGGGATCGGTGCGCGTCGAAGCTGTTCCGTCACCCGTGAGTGCCGCCGTGGGCCGTGACGACCGCGGCGCGTCCGATGAAGGAGTGTCCCGATGACCGTCGTACGAGCCGCCATCACCCAGGTCGCGTGGACCGGGGACAAGGCGTCGATGATCGACAAGCACGAGCAGCTGGCCCGTGACGCGGCCGCGCAGGGCGTGCAGATCATCGGTTTCCAGGAGCTGTTCTACGGGCCGTACTTCGGTATCCGGCCCGACCAGAAGTACTACGCCTACACCGAACCGGTCGACGGGCCCACCGTGCAGCGGTTCGCGGCCCTGGCGAAGGAACTGCACCTGGTCATCGTGCTGCCGATCTACGAGGTGGCCAACGAGGGCGAGTACTACAACACCGCGGTGGTCATCGACGCCGACGGCACGGTGCTGGGTTCCTACCGCAAGCACCACATCCCGAACCTGCCGCAGTTCTGGGAGAAGTTCTACTTCCGTCCCGGCAACCTCGGCTACCCGGTCTTCGACACCGCGGCCGGCCGGGTCGGCGTCTACATCTGCTACGACCGGCACTTCCCCGAGGGCTGGCGGGAGCTCGGCCTGAACAACGCACAGATCGTGTTCAACCCGTCGGCGACGAAACCCGGTCTGTCCAACCGGCTCTGGGAGATCGAGCAGCCGGCGGCGGCGGCCAACAACCAGTACTTCGTGGCCGCCAACAACCGGATCGGCACCGAGACCGAGGAGTTCGGCGACGACGCGGTGACCTTCTACGGCTCGTCCTACTTCGTCGGGCCGCGCGGCACCTACGTCGGCGAGGTGGCCTCCCAGGACACCGAGGAGATCGTCATCCGCGACCTCGACCTCGACGAGATCACCCAGGCCCGCAACGACTGGCAGTTCTACCGGGACCGCCGACCGGAGTCCTACGTCAGGACCACCGCCCCCTGACCGTGACCCGCCGCCCGCTGTCCTCCCGGAACGGAATGAGTGAGTCATGACCACCCTGATCACCAACGGCACCGTCGTCAGCGCCACCGGCGCGGTGCGCGCCGACGTCCTCGTCGACGGCGAGACCATCGCGGCCGTGCTGGCCCCCGGCACGAACGCGCTCGGCCCGATCACCGCCGACACCGTCATCGACGCCGCCGGGAAGTACGTCATCCCCGGCGGTATCGACGCCCACACGCACATGCAGATGCCGTTCGGTGGCACCGAGGCCTCGGACACCTTCGAGACCGGGACCCGCGCGGCCGCCTGGGGCGGCACCACCACCATCGTCGACTTCGTCGTGCAGGCCCACGGGCAGCGGGTGCAGGACCAGGTCCAGCTGTGGCACGACAAGGCGGGCGGCAACTGCGCCGTGGACTACGCCTTCCACCAGATCATCGGCGAGGTGAACGACGCGTCACTGGCCGCGATGGACGAGCTGATCGACGAGGGCATCACCAGCTTCAAGCTGTTCATGGCCTACCCCGGGGTGTTCCTGTCCTCGGACGGGCAGATCCTGCAGGCGATGCAGAAGGCCGCCGGCAACGGCAGTCTCATCATGATGCACGCCGAGAACGGTTCGGCCATCGACGTCCTCGTGCAGCAGGCACTCGCCCGGGGGGAGACCGCGCCGTACTACCACGGGGTGACCCGGCCCTGGCAGACCGAGCAGGAGGCGACCCACCGCGCCGTCATGCTCGCCGACATCACCGGCGCACCACTGTATGTCGTGCACGTCTCGGCCAAGCAGGCGCTGGCCCGCATCGCCGAGGCCCGCAACGCCGGCCAGAACGTGTTCGGGGAGACCTGCCCGCAGTACCTGTACCTGTCGCTGGAGGACAACCTCGGGGCGCCCGGCTTCGAGGGCGCCAAGTGGGTCTGCTCGACCCCGCTGCGGTCCAAGGCCGAGGGGCACCAGGACGACCTCTGGCGCTACATCCGCACCGGCGACGTCACCACCGTGTCCACCGACCACTGCCCGTTCTGCATGAAGGACCAGAAGGAGCTGGGGATCGGCAACTTCGCCAAGATCCCGAACGGCATCGGGTCCGTCGAGCACCGGATGGACCTGCTGTTCCAGGGCGTCAAGGACGGCCGGATCAGCCTGGAGAAGTGGGTCGATGTCTGCTGCACGACGCCGGCCCGGATGTTCGGGCTGTACGGGAAGAAGGGGGTCATCGCCCCCGGCGCCGACGCCGACATCGTCGTCTACGACCCGAACGGCCACACGAGCATCGGCCTCGGCAAGAGCCACCACATGAACATGGACTACTCGGCGTGGGAGGGCTACGAGATCGACGGGCACGTCGACGTGGTGCTCAGCCGCGGCACCGTGATCAAGGACGAGACCGGTTACATCGGCCGCAAGGGCCACGGTCGGTTCGTCAAGCGCTCGCTCTCGCAGAACCTCCTCTGAGCGGGACAGGGACACCGTCATGGATTTCGGAGTGGTACTGCAGAACGACCCACCCGCCGCGCGGGTCGTCGATTTCGCCCGGCAGGCCGAGCTTCTCGGCTTCAGCCACGTCTGGACGTTCGACTCGCACCTGCTGTGGCAGGAGCCCTACGTCGTCTACTCGCAGATCCTGGCCAACACCCGCAAGGTGACCGTCGGGCCGATGGTGACCAACCCGGCGACCCGGGACTGGACGGTGACCGCGTCACTGTTCGCCACCCTCAACGAGATGTTCGGCAACCGCACGATCTGCGGCATCGGCCGCGGGGACTCCGCGGTGCGGGTGACCAACGGCCGGCCCACCACGCTGGCCACCCTGCGCGAGAGCATCGGCGTCATCCGGGGTCTGGCCAACAGCGAGGCCGTGGAGTACCACGGCAACACCCTGCAGTTCCCGTGGAGCACCGGCTCGAAGCTGCCCGTCTGGGTCGCGGCCTACGGGCCCAGGGCGCTGCAGCTGACCGGCGAGATCGGCGACGGCTTCATCCTGCAGCTCGCCGATCCCGACATCACCGCGTGGTCGATCGCCGCCGTCCGCAAGGCCGCCGCCGACGCCGGGCGGGACCCGGCCGAGGTGACGATCTGCGTCGCCGCCCCCGCCTACGTCACCGACGGCAGCGACGCCGGCCTGCGGCACGCCCGCAACCAGTGCCGTTGGTTCGGCGGCATGGTGGGCAACCACGTCGCCGACATCGTCGCCCGCTACGGCGCCCAGGGAGCCGCCGTCCCGGCCGCGCTCAGCGACTACATCGCCGGCCGGCAGGGCTACGACTACAACTCGCACGGCAAGGCCGGCAACGACCACACGAACTTCGTCCCCGACGAGATCATCGACCGCTTCTGCCTTGTCGGACCGGTTGACGCGCAGGTCGCCCGGCTGGAGCAGCTGCGCGAGCTCGGCGTGGACCAGTTCGCGCTCTACCTGCAGCACGACGCCAAGTCCGAGACGCTGGCCGCCTACGGCGACCACGTGATGCCGGCCGTCAACGTGCGCAAGGCGGCGAAGACGTGATCCCCGGGTTCGGCGTCGCCGTCTTCCGGGCGCAGTTCGGCGGCGGACCGGTGGGTCCCTACCCCGCTGCGGGCGAAACGCGCCGCGCCGGCAGTCGTCTCGGCCGGGTCGACGCGGCGCGCACCCGGGACGTGCCCGCGCCACCGGTCCGGACCCCCGGCCGATGACCGCGCTGCGCTCCATCCGCCGCGGCGTGCTCGCCCTCGTCGGGCTGGCCGTCCTGCTCGGCCTGTGGGAGCTCTACAAGTCTCTCGGCCCGGCCCGCGGCGGCAGCCTGTTCGGGGTGCCGATCTGGGCGCGCGCCGGCAACGCCGCGATGCCGCACGTGACCTCGGTGATCGACGCGTTCGGCGCCCAGGAGGTGGGCGGCGCGACCATCGTCCGCGGCAGCAAGGCCCCGACCGTCTTCGAATCTGTGCTGTCCGCGGCCGGGAACTCCCTGCTGTGGGCGGGCGTCGGGTTCGTCATCGGCGTCGTCGTCGGACTGGCGCTGGCGCTGGTCATGGACCGGCTGCAGGTTTTGGAACGGGCCCTGCTGCCCTGGATCGTGATCAGCCAGACCGTGCCGCTGATCGCGCTGGCGCCGCTGGTCACCGGCTGGGGCAACGGCCTCACCCTGGGGCCGCTGGAATGGCAGCGCTGGATGTCGGTCTCGTTGATCGCCGGCTACCTCGCGTTCTTCCCGGTCGCGGTGGGCATGGCCCGCGGCCTGAAGTCGCCCGGCGCGGTGCCGACCGAGTACTTCCGGTCGGTCAACGCCGGCTGGTGGCAGACGCTGACCCGGCTCAAGCTGCCCGCCTCGGTGCCCTTCCTGGTGCCGGCGCTGCGACTGGCCGCGGCCGGTGCGGTGGTCGGCACCGTCGTCGGTGAGATCTCCATCGGCCTCGAGGGCGGCATCGGCCGGCTCATCATCAGCTACTCGCAGGGCGCCACCGGCGACCCGTCCCGGGTGTACACGGCGGTGATCGGCGCGGCTGCGCTGGGTCTGGTCACCGCCGCCGTGGTCACCGTGTTCGACCTGGCCCTGCGCCGCTACCAACGAACGGGAAACACCTGATGAGCACGCCCTACGGAGCCGTCCCGACGACGGTGGCCGCGTCGGCGGTCGAGATCGCCGGGGTCACCAAGACGTTCGGCAAGGGCCGCAACCAGGTGGTCGCCCTCACCGACGTCGACCTGACCATCGGGGCGGGAGAGTTCGTCTCGCTCATCGGGCCGTCCGGCTGCGGGAAGTCCACCCTGCTGCGCATCATCGCCGACCTGCTGCCGGCCAGCACCGGCACCGTCCGGGTCGGCGGCGGCACCGCTCGGGAGGCCCGCCTCGGCCGCAAGTACGGCTTCGCCTTCCAGCAGGCCGGGCTGCTCGACTGGCGCACCGTGCTGGACAACATCGAGCTGCCGCTGGAGCTGCACGGCGTCGGCGCGAAGGAGCGCCGCGCGCGCGGCCGGCAGCTGCTGGAGATGGTGGGCCTGGCCGACTTCGCCAAGCACCGGCCGCCGCAGCTGTCCGGCGGTATGCAGCAGCGGGTCGCCATCGCCCGGGCGCTCGCCGAACAGCCGTCCCTGCTGCTGATGGACGAGCCGTTCGGCGCGCTGGACGAGATGACCCGGGAGCGCATGCAGGACGAACTGGTGCGCATCGCCGCCGAGACCTCGGCCGCCGTCGTGTTCGTCACCCACTCGATCCCGGAGGCGGTGTTCCTGTCCGACCGCGTCGTGGTGATGTCGCCCCGTCCGGGCCGGATCGCCACCATCGTGCCGGTGGGGCTGCGGCAGCAGGCCGACGGGTCACCGGTCAGCGGCACCCAGATCCGCGAGTCACCGGCGTTCTTCGCCGCCATCACCCAGGTCCGGGAGGCGCTGCGCGGCCGCGAGGTCCCGGCGGACGCGGTGCCGGTGCACCCGGGCGCGGCGGGGGCGTTGTAGATGCTGCGCACCGCGGCCCGTACGGTCGCCCCGCCGGTCGTCTTCGGGGTGCTGTTCCTGCTCGCGTGGCAGGCGCTGGTGCAGGTGGCCGACATCCAGGCCTACGTGCTGCCCGCGCCGGGGGCGATCTGGACGGCGTTCACCAACGACTGGCCGCGGATCTCGATCGCCGCGCGCAACACCGGGCTCAACGCCCTGGTCGGGCTCGTCGCCGGCACCGTCATCGCGGTGCTGTTCGCCGCCGTGGTGGTGCGACTGCGGGTGCTGGACGAGATGTTCACCCCGCTGGTCGCCGCGCTGGCCACCATCCCGATCGTCGCGCTGGCGCCGCTGCTGAACATCCTGTACCCGTCGACGTCCTCGATGCCGCGCCAGATCGTCGTCGCCATCAGCGCTTTCGTCCCGGTGTTCATGAACATCGTGCGTGGCCTGAAACGCATCAGCCCGGTGCACGAGGAGCTGATGGCCAGCTACGCGGCCTCCGGGTGGGCGGTGCTGCGCACCATCCGGATCCCCGGGGCGATGCCGTACTTCTTCACCGGACTACGGATCGCCGCGTCGCTGTCGGTCATCGCCGCCGTCGTCACCGAGTACTTCGGCGGTCTGCAGAACGGGCTCGGCGCCCGCATCACGTCCGCGGTCGCGGCCACCAACTACCCCCGGGCGTGGGCGTCGGTGCTCGGCGCCGTCCTGCTCGGTCTGCTGTTCTACGTCGTCGCGCTGCTCCTCGAGCGGCTCGCCACCCGGGGCCGGGTCGACGCCCGCTGACCCGTCCCGTCGCGCCACCGCTGTCACGCCACCCGCACCACCGCAGCACCCGCACCGGCACCGCCCGTCCCGTCCCGCACCCGTCAGGAGACCCAGATGCACCGCCTCGGAAGGAAGATCGGCGCCGCCACCGCGGCCGCCGGCCTGTTCGTGCTCGCCGCCTGCGGCAGCAGCGACACCGCCACCAGTTCCACCACCGTCGCCACCTCGCCGGCCACCAGCGACGACGCGGCCGCATCGGAGAGCGTGAACGCCTCCGGCCAGACCAGCAGCTCCGGTTCCGCCACCGGCGGCTCGGGCGGCGCACTGACCGACGTCAAGCTGCAGCTGCAGTGGTTCACCCAGGCCCAGTTCGCCGGCTACATCGCCGCCCTGGACCAGGGTTTCTACGAGGCCCAGGGCCTCAACGTCGAGATCCTGCAGGGCGGCGCGGACATCGTCCCGCAGACCGTGCTGGCCGGCGGTCAGGCCGACTTCGCGATCGCCTGGGTGCCCAAGGCGCTGCAGTCCCGCGAGCAGGGCGCGAACATCACCGACGTCGGCCAGGTGTTCCAGAAGTCGGGCACCCGGCAGGTGTCGTTCAAGGACAAGAACATCACCACCGCCGCCGACCTGAAGGACAAGGTCGTCGGGAACTGGGGCTACGGCAACGAGTTCGAGCTGTTCGCCGGCATGACCAAGGCGGGCCTGGACCCGGCCACCGACGTCCAGCTCGCCCAACAGCAGTTCGACATGAACGGCCTCCTCAGCGGCGACATCGACGCCGCCCAGGCGATGATCTACAACGAGTACGCGCAGGTGCTGGAGGCCGAGAACCCCGACACCGGTGCGCTGTACACCGCCGACGACTTCAACGTCATCGATTGGAACACCGAGGGCACCGCGATGCTCCAGGACGCGATCTGGGCCGACACCGCCAAGCTCGCCGACGATCCCGCGTACCAGGAGACGACGGTCAAGTTCCTCACGGCCAGCTACCAGGGCTGGATCTTCTGCGCCGAGAACGCCGAGAAGTGCCGCGACATCGTCGTCGCCGCCGGTTCCAAACTCGGTGCGTCGCACCAGCTGTGGCAGATGAACGAGGTCAACAAGCTGATCTGGCCGTCCCCGGACGGCATCGGCATGGTCGACGACGCCGCCTGGAAGCAGACCGTCGAGGTCGCGCAGGGCACCAAGAACGCCGACGGCGACACCGTGCTGACCAAGGCGCCCGACGCCGAGGCCTACACCAACGAGTACACGGAGAAGGCGCTCGCGGCGCTGGACGAGATGGGGATGGACACCAAGGGCGACAACTTCCAGCCCATCGAGGTGACGCTCAACGCCGGCGGCAACTGACCCGCGGCACCTCGTCCGACGGCCGGTCCCCACCCCGGGGGCCGGCCGTCGGCGTGTGCGCGGCCCGCACCTGCGGACGGGAGTGTCGGTGGCCGGTCGTAGGGTGGCCGGAGTAGTCGAGAGAGAAGGTGCGCGGTGCCGATCCGTCTGGGATACAAAGCCTCCGCCGAGCAGTTCGGCCCGTCGGAGCTGCTCGGGTACGGCGTGCTCGCCGAGGAGCAGGGGTTCGACTCGGTGTTCGTCTCCGACCACCTGCAGCCCTGGCGGCACGACGGTGGGCACGCTCCCGCCGCGCTGCCCTGGCTCGGGGCGCTCGGCGCGCGGACCGAGCGGATCGTCATCGGCACCTCGGTGCTGACGCCGACCTTCCGCTACCACCCCGCGGTGATCGCCCAGGCGTTCGCGACGCTCGGCATGCTCTACCCGGGACGGGTCATCCTCGGTGTCGGGTCGGGGGAGTCGCTCAACGAGGTGCCGCTGGGGCTGGAGTGGCCCGACGGCAAGGAGCGCTTCGCCCGCATGAAGGAGGCAATCACGCTCATCAAGGCGCTCTGGGCCGGCGAGCGGGTCGACTTCGAGGGCACCTACTACTCCACGGACAAGGCCACCATCTACGACCGGCCGGAGACTCCGGTGCCGCTGTACGTCGGCGCCTCCGGTCCCGCCGCCACCCGGCTGGCCGGCCGCGTCGCCGACGGCTTCATCACCACCTCCGGCAAGGCCGACTCGCTCTACCGCGAGACGCTGCTGCCGGCGCTCGCCGAGGGTGCAGCCAAGGCGGACCGGACGCTGGACGACATGGACCTGCTCATCGAGATGAAGGTCAGCTTCGACCACGACCGCGAGGAGGCGCTGCGCGACACCACCTACTGGGGAGCGCTGGCGCTGTCGCCGGAGGAGAAGACCGGCGTCGAGGACCCGATCGAGATGCAGCGGCTGGCCGACGCGCTCCCGGTGGAGCGGGCCGCGTCCCGGTGGATCGTCTCCACCGACCCCGACGAGCACGTCGAGAAGATCCGCCACTACCTCGATCTCGGGTTCCGGCACCTGGTCTTCCACGCCCCCGGCCCGGACCAGGCGAAGTTCCTCAAGCTCTACGGCGCCGAGGTGCTGCCGCGGCTGCGGGGCCTCGGCTACTGATGACCGACCTGAACCTCCGGTACGGCCCCGTCCGGCTCGGTGACGCGCCGCCGGCGACCCCGTCGTCGCTGCGCCGGGCGCTGCGCCGCGCCGCCGACGGCGTCACCCTGGACCGCACCGAGGCCGCCATCCTGCTGCAGGCGCGCGGCTCCGACCTGGACGCGCTGTGTGCGGCGGCCGCCCGGGTGCGCGACGCCGGCCTGCTCGCCGTCGGCCGGCCCGGTGTCATCACCTTCTCCAAGAAGGTGTTCATCCCGCTGACCCGGCTCTGCCGGGACCGCTGCCACTACTGCACCTTCGCCACCACCCCGGGCCGGGTCCCCGCGCCGTTCCTGTCGCCGGACGAGGTGCTCGCCATCGCCGAGGCGGGCCGGGCCATGGGCTGCAAGGAGGTGCTGTTCACTCTCGGCGACCGTCCCGAGGAACGGTGGACCGCGGCCCGGGAATGGCTCGAGGAGGCCGGCTATGAGACCACCCTGGACTACGTCCGGGCCATGTCGATCCGGGTGCTCGAGGCCACCGGGATGCTGCCGCACCTCAACCCGGGCGTGATGAGCTGGCAGGAACTCGCCCGACTCAAGCCCGTCGCCCCGTCGATGGGGATGATGCTGGAGACCACCTCGACGGCGCTGTTCACCGAGAAGTCCGGCGCCCACTACGGTTCGCCCGACAAGGACCCGGCCGTCCGGCTGCGGGTGCTGGAGGACGCCGGCCGCTCGTCGGTGCCGTTCACCACCGGGATCCTCATCGGCATCGGCGAGACCCTGTCCGACCGGGTCGAGTCGATCTTCGCGATCCGGCAGGTCGCCCGCGCCTACCGCGGCGTGCAGGAGGTCATCGTCCAGAACTTCCGGGCCAAGCCCGACACCGCGATGGCCAGGATGCCCGACGCCGAGATCGACGAACTCATTGCCACCGTCGCTGTGGCGCGACTCGTGCTGGGGCCCGGCGTCCGCATCCAGGCGCCGCCGAAACTGAGCGGTGAAGGCGAGCAGGTGTTCACCCGGGTCATCGCCGCCGGCATCGACGACTGGGGTGGGGTCTCACCGCTCACCCCCGACCACGTCAACCCCGAACGGCCGTGGCCGCAGATCGACGACCTCGCCGCCCGCACCGCGGCCGCCGGCTTCACCCTGCGGGAGCGGCTCACCATCTACCCCGAGTACGTGACGGCGGGGGAGCCCTGGCTGGACCCGCGGCTGCGCGCCCACGTGGACGCGCTCGCCGAACCGGAGACCGGCCTGGCCCGCGCCGACGTGATCCCGCAGGGGCTGCCCTGGCAGGAGCCGGACACCGGCATGACGTCGAGCGGCCGCACCGACCTGCACACCGAGATCGACTCCGCCGGACGTACCGATGACCGTCGGTCGGACTTCAGCGACGTCTACGGCGACTGGGATGCGCTGCGGGAACGGTTGGCGCACAGCGACTCCCGGATGCCGGAGCGGCTGTGGTCCGACGTGGCCGCCGCGCTGCGGGTGGCCTCGACGAACCCCGCCGGCCTGTCCGACAGCCAGGCGCTGGCGTTGATCACCGCCACCGGGGCCGACCTCGACGCGGTGTGCGCGCTGGCCGACGCCGTCCGGGCCGACGTCAACGGCCCCGAGGTCAGCTACGTGGTGAACCGGAACATCAACTTCACCAACGTCTGTTACACCGGCTGCCGGTTCTGCGCCTTCGCGCAGCGCCGCGGCGACGCCGACGCCTACACGCTGTCGGTCGACGAGGTCGCCCAGCGGGCCGCCGTCGCCTGGGACCTCGGCGCCACCGAGGTCTGCATGCAGGGCGGCATCCACCCCGACCTGCCCGGCACCGCCTACTTCGACCTGCTCCGGGCGATCCGCGCCCGGGTGCCGGAGCTGCACGTGCACGCGTTCTCGCCGATGGAGGTGGTCAACGGGGCGACCCGGGCCGACCTCTCGATCCTGGAATGGCTCACCGAGGCCAAGGCGTCCGGGCTGGGCTCCATCCCGGGGACGGCCGCGGAGATCCTCGACGACGAGATCCGCTGGGTGCTGACCAAGGGCAAGCTGCCCACCGCCGCCTGGATCGACGTCATCACCACCGCCCACGAGCTGGGCATCCGCTCGTCGTCGACGATGATGTACGGCCACGTCGACACCCCGCGGCACTGGGTCGCCCACCTCGCGCTGCTGCGCGAGATCCAGTCCCGGACCGGCGGTTTCACCGAGTTCGTGCCGCTTCCGTTCATCCACACCAACGCCCCGATCTACCTGGCCGGCATCGCCCGGGCCGGCGCCACGTTCGACCAGAGCCGCGCGGTGCACGCGGTGGCCCGGCTGATGCTGCACGGCTCGATCGACAACATCCAGACCTCGTGGGTGAAGCTCGGACCCGA
>JBQGEH010000581.1:0-1997 GCA_052039515.1 Nakamurella sp.
CCGCGGGCGCAGCGCCGGCGAGATGTGCACCGTCTACTCCACCGTGGTGGACGCCATCACCCAGCGCGCGCTCGCCATGGTGCTCCAGCGGCATCCGGCCGTGGACCCGACCCGACTGACCTGGCTGGCGCTGGGCAGCAACGGCCGCCGGGAACCCGTCTTCGGCTCCGACGTGGACGCCGCCGTGGTACTCGACGACGACGTCGACCCCCGTCTCGTCCGCGACCACCTGCTGCCCGCGTTCGCCGAGGTCGGTGCACTGCTCGGCCGCTGCGGGTTGACCGTCGACGGGAACGGTGCGGTGCCGTGGCGGCCGGGGTTCACCCGTACCCGGAGCGCCTGGCGGACGGCGGCGCTGCGCTGGATCGAGGATCCGCTGGCCGACAACGGGATGATGATGGCCTCACTGCTGCTGGACGCCCGGCCCGTCCACGGCGAACCGGGGCCGCCGGTGGTGAACGAGGTGTTCGGGGACGTCCGCCGGCTGCCCGGCACCCTGCGGCTGCTGCTGGCCGAGTCGTTGTCGCACCGGGCCCGGCTGCGCTCACTGCGCGACGTGCTGGCCCGGCGGGGCGGCACCTTCGACATCAAGACCCACGCGCTGCGGCCGGTCGTCGACATCGCCCGGTGGGCGGCGCTGGCCGTCGGCTCCGGGGAGCTGTCCACCGCCGGCCGACTGGCCGCCGCGGCCGGGTCGCCGATGGTCCCCGAGGACGCCGCCCAGGTCCTCACCGAGGTGCACGAGGTACTCCAGCGGACCCGGTTGCGCTACCAGCTCGCCCAACTCGACCGCGGGGAGGAGCCGACCGACGTGATGTCGATGCGCCGGCTGTCACCGCTGGACCGCAGCCTGGTCGCGCAGGCCGTCCGCGAGATCGCCACCGCACAGAAGCGGATGGCCAACCTGTCGCAGGTGCTGGAGCCGCAGGCGTGGACGACCACCGACGTCAGCGGATGACGCGCGCGCCGGACAGCACGAACGGCGCCCACGGCACGCCCGCCGCGGTCCCCAGACACGGGTCCACCCCGACCAGCCGGTGCCCGTCGACGCGGACCGCGATGTGCCGCCGCTCGCCGTCCACCACGGCGGCTCCGGCCACCCGCGGGTGGGCGCGCCAGGCCCGGCGCGACCAGTCCAGCACCGTCGAGTGCCCGTGCAGCTGGGAGAACGGCAGCGTGCCCGGGCTGTCCAGCCAGGACGCCGCCAGCTCGTCGCCGGCCGCGGCCCAGAGCGGCCCGGCGGTGTCGGAGACGGCGCCGTCGATGAGCACCCCGCCGTGGAACAGCACCGGCGTGTGCTCGGTGCCGATGAGGCCGTTCAGCGCCCGCGCGGCGTAGGGGGCCGCCGACGGGGCGCCGAGGACCGTGGTCCAGTAGCCCCGGGTCAGTCCGGCGTGGGTGACCAGCCAGTCGTCGGTGGGACCGGCGACCGCGGCCGCGACGGTCATCCGGCCGTCGCGCCACCAGTCCCGCACGGTGCGGACGGTGCCGCGGTCGAGCTTCTCCCGCCACACGAAGCGCGGCACCTCGGTCAGGTACTGGGCCTCGTGGTTGCCGGCCAGCTGCACCCACCGTCCGGGGTGGTCGTCCATCAGCCGGTCGACCAGCCGCACCACGCCGGCCGAGTCGGGGCCGCGGTGGACGAGGTCGCCGACCTGGATCACGGTGAGGTCGTCGGGCAGCGCGAGCGTGCCGGGGTCGGCGCCCAGACCGACCAGCGCGCGGGCGAGCTCGTCGTGGTGACCGCCGATGTCACCGATCACGGCCACCCGTCCCGCTGCCATCGCACCCCACCGTCCGGTGCCACCGGTCGGTCCGGTCGGCGTCGCGCCCCACCGTACGGGCGACCGGGCGGTGGGGATGAGAAGCTACCTGGCACGACCCCGGCGCCGGGACGGGGCCGACCGGTGACCCTCCGTCCGAAAGGCCGTGCCATGACCGAGACCGTGACGGGCAGGACGGGTATCGGCGAGCGGGAGATCGTCCTGCGCTTCCTG
>JBQGEH010000582.1:0-8019 GCA_052039515.1 Nakamurella sp.
CAACGGGTCCGCGTCCTGGAGCACCAGCCCACGGGCGGACTCCCCCGCGGACCCGGCCGGTGGACCCGGCACCCAGACCGCCATCAGCGGGTCGGGTCAGCGACCGGCTCCGAGACCGCACCGACCTTCGCGCGCTCCCGCGCACCACCGGAGATGACCCCGGCCACCGCGATCAGCGCGACCACCACGAGCAGCGCGTGCAGCAGGCCGAAGTGGTCACCCAGGAAGCCCAGCAGCGGCGGCCCGACCAGGAACGCCACGTACCCGATGGTCGCCACCGCACTCACCCGCGCACCCGCGGTCGCCGGGTCGTCCGCGGCCGCACTCATCCCGACCGGGAAGCCGAGCGACGCCCCGAAACCCCACAGCACCACACCGACGACGGCGATCGGGGTGGGCGCGAAGATGACGACGAGCAGACCGACCACCGCGAGCACCGCGGTCGCCCGCAGCACCGGCACCCGGCCGTAGCGATCCAGCACCTTCACCCCGGCGATCCGGCCGATGGTCATCGCGGTGAGGAAGACCCCGAGGATGAGCGCCCCGGACGCGTTGCTGACGCCGTGCCCGTCGACCATGGCCAGCGCCAGCCAGTCGTTGGCCGAGCCCTCGGCGAACGCCATGCCGAGCACGATCAGGCCGATGAGGATGGTCCGGCGGTCGCGCCAGATCGCCATCCGCTCCCGCCAGCCCGACGGCGCGGCGCTGTCCCCGTCGACCTCGTCCTGGTGCGGTTGCAGCCGGGACACCGCGAACAGCGCCCCGCCGACCAGCGCCACCGCGACCACCCCGACGTGCACCAGGACCGGCACCCGCAGCTTCTCGGCGAGCGCGCCGAGACCGGCACCGGCCATCGTGCCGCCGGAGAACGCGGCGTGGAACAACGGCATCACCGTCCGGCCGAGGGCCCGTTCGTTGGCCGCACCCTCGACGTTCATCGACACGTCCGCGGCGCCGTTGCCCGCCCCGAAGACGATCAGCCCGAGGACGACGACCACCGCGCTCTCGAACACGGTGGCCCCGACGCCGGCCAGGACCAGCCCGGCGGCGGACAGCGTCAGGGTCGCGCCGATCGTCCGCCGCGGCCCGAAACGGGCCAGGATGTGGCTGGACAGCAGCAGACCGACGATCGATCCGACGGCGATGCCGAAGACGATCCAGCCCATCTGGGCGGTGGTCGCACCGAGCAGGTCACGGACGTTCGGGGTGCGGCTCAGCCAGGTCGCGATGGCCAGTCCGCAGAGCGCGAAGATGACGAAGACCGCGTTGCGCCACTGGGTCAACTGGCGTCGGCTCAGCGTCGCCGGGGCGGCGTGGTCGTTCATGGTGTTCCTCGGAGCTCGGGTGGTACGGGTGACGCCGCCGGATCAGGCGGTGGTGAACCAGGTGGTGGTGTTCGCCGGGATCCGCCCGTCGGCGACCGGGGTGCTGCTGACCACCACCGTCGCGTCGGCGAGCTCGGCGGGGACCGCGACGGGCGCGTCGGTGAAGTTGGTGACGCTGGTGAAGTGCGGTCCGCGGCGGAACGCGAGCACCCCCGGCTCGGTGTCGAGCCACGTCATCGGACCGTCACCGAGACCGGCGGCGCGCCGGGCGGCCAGCGCCGCGCGGTACAGGTTGAGCGTCGAGGACGGGTCGGTGTCCTGGACCTCGGCGGTCTGGCCGGCCCACTCGGCGGGCTGCGGCAGCCACGGGGTGCCACCCGGCCCGAAACCGAACGGCGCCTCGGTGCCCGACCACGGCAGCGGCACGCGGCAGCCGTCGCGGCCGATGCGCTCCCCGTTCGTGCGGGCGAAGATCGGGTCCTGACGGAGCTCGCCGGGGATGTCCTCGACCTCCTCCAGGCCCAGCTCCTCCCCCTGGTAGACGTAGGCGCCGCCGGGCAGCGCCAGCGTCAGCAGGGTGCCGGCGTGGGCCCGGGCCAGTCCGACCTCGCCGCCACCGAAGCGGGTCCGGTGCCGGGTGACGTCGTGGTTGGACAGCACCCAGGTCGCGGGCGCCCCGACGCTGCGCAGCTCCTCGAGCGTCTTGTCGACGACCTTCTTCACGGCGTCGGCGTCCCAGCCGGCCACCAGGTAGTCGAAGTTGAACGCGGTGTGCAGCTCGTCGGGGCGCAGGTACTGGGCGAAGCGGTCCGGGTTGGGCACCCACGCCTCGCCGCAGAACACCCGGTCGCCGGCGTACTCGTCGAGCACCTGGCGCCAGCCGCGGTAGATGTCGTGCACGCCGTCGCGGTCCCAGTGCGGGTGGTCGCCGACGTTGTCGACGGTGAGCAGGTGGCCGCCCGGCATGTCGGGCAGCTCCGGGTCCTTGACCATGCCGTGGGCGACGTCGATGCGGAAACCGTCGACCCCGAGGTCGAGCCAGAACCGCAGGATGTCGTGGAACTCGGCCACCACCTCCGGGTTGGTCCAGTCCAGGTCGGGCTGCTCGGGGGCGAACAGGTGCAGGTACCAGCTGCCGTCCTCGACGCGGGTCCAGGCCGGGCCGCCGAAGTTGGACTCCCAGTTGTTCGGCGGCAGTTCGCCGTCGGCTCCGCGTCCCTCGCGGAAGATGGACCGCGCGCGCTCGGGGCTGCCGGGCGCGGCCGCCAGCGCGGCCTGGAACCACACGTGCAGGTACGAGGTGTGGTTGGGGACGAGGTCCACGACGACCCGCAGGCCGGCCTCGTGGGCCTCGGTGACGAGCGCCTTGGCGTCGTCCAGGGTGCCGAAGACGGGGTCGACGTCGCGGTAGTCGGCGACGTCGTAGCCTGCGTCGGCCTGCGGCGACGGGTAGAACGGGCTCAGCCAGATGGCGTCCACACCCAGCTGCGCGAGGTAGCCGATCTTGCTGCGGACCCCGTTGAGGTCGCCCATGCCGTCGCCGTCGGAGTCGGCGAAGCTGCGCGGATAGATCTGGTAGATCACCGCCGAGCGCCACCAGGGAGCGCCGGCATCCGTGGCGGGCCCGCCGGTCACGGTCGACTCCGGGGCGGCCGGGGCGGGCGTGGTGGTGGTGACGGACACGGGCGTGGCCCTCTCAGCTGGTGGGTGGCAGGTGCGGCCGGCGGTCACGACGACCGGGCCGCCCCATTTAAGCGGTTCACAACCTGACCGGTCAAGCGGCAATGACGGTCCTTGTGAGCAGCGGTTTCGCCGGTCTACAGTGCTGTTAACCCTTAAATGACCAGGACCGGAGCCGCGACGTGACCCGCAGGACCGAGACCCGCCCATCGCTGGCCACCGTGGCCGCCGAGCTCGGGGTGTCCACGGCGACGGTGTCCAACGTGTTCAACCGGCCCGACCGGGTCTCCCCCGAGCTGCGCGAGCGGGTGCTGGCCGCCGCCGAGCGGCAGGGCTACGCCGGGCCCGACCCGGCGGCCCGGCAGCTCTCCCGCGGCCGCACCGACACGCTGGGGCTGCTGTTCACCGGCGAGTTGTCCTATGCGTTCAAGGATCCGGCCGCAGTGGCGTTCCTGGAGGGACTCTCGTCGAGCTGCCAGACCGCCGAGCTCAACCTGCTGATCATCTCCGCGGAGTCGACGAGCCACCGCAGCGGAGCGGTCGGCAACGCCATCGTCGACGGCTTCGTCGTCTACGCCGTCGGCGACGACGACCCGCACTTCCGGCAGATCATCGACCGGCAGCTGCCGACGGTGGTGGTCGACTCCCCCCGGCACACCCCCGGGGTGGACTGGGTCGGCCCGGACGACCGGGCCGGTGCCCGGGCGCTGGGCGAGGTCCTGGTCCGGATGGGCCACCGGCGGATCGGGGCGATCGCGGCCGGCACCGGCGGCCAGTCGTTCAGCGGCCCGGCGGACGACATCGCCTGCGGGCCGGCCGCCGCCTCGGTCTTCCAGGACCGGGTCCAGGGACTGCGGGACGCCCTCGCCGTGGTCGGGGTGACCGACCTGCCGGTGGAGCTGCGCGCAGCCAACACCGTCGCCGACGGGATGAGCGCCTGCCACGCACTGCTGGACCGGCGTCCCGATCTCACCGCCGTGTGCGCCCTGATGGACGTGATGGCCCTGGGCGCCCTGGACGCGGCTGCCGCGCGCGGACTCTCGGTCCCGGGTGACCTCACCGTCACCGGCTACGACGACATCCCCCGGGCGGCGAGCATCGGCCTGACCACGGTCAGCCAACCGCTGGTCGACAAGGGCCGCATCGCCGGCGAGCTGTACCTGAGCCACCGGCGGGGTGCCCCACCGCGACGCCGGGTGCTGCCGACCCACGTGCAGCTGCGCGCGTCCAGCGGTCCCGCCCGGCCCTGAACCCGGGTGCGCGGCGGGCGACCGCGTGCCAGGCTCGGCTGATGACCGACGCCAAGGACGACCTGCAGCGGTACCTCGTCGCCGGGCGGGAGGCGATGCGGTGGAAGCTCGACGGCCTGTCCGGGTACGACGTGCGGCGACCGCTCACCCCGACCGGCACCAACCTGCTGGGGCTGGTCAAGCACGTCGCGAGCACGTCGGTCGAGTACCTCGGGTCGGTCTTCGGCCGCCCGTTCGGTGAGCCCGTCCGCGGCTTCGCCGACGACGACGGGGACAACGCCGACATGTGGGCCACTGCCGACGAGTCCCGCGCCGACATCCTCGGCTACTGGGACCGGGCGTGGGCGCACGCCGACGCGACCGTCGCCGCCCTGGATCTCGACGCCACCGGTACCGTGCCGTGGTGGTCGCCGGACCGGGCGACGGTGACCCTGCACCGGGTGCTCGTGCACGTGGCCACCGAGTTGCACCGGCACGTCGGGCACGCCGACATCCTGCGTGAGACCCTCGACGGCGCCGCGGGTCTGCGGAACGGGGTGTCGAACCTGCCGGACCGGCAGCCGGACTGGTGGGAGGACTACCGGAAGCGGTTGGAGGACACCGCCCGCCGCTTCGCGGACTGACTCCTCACGCCACGCACAGGCAGAACGGGTGACCGGCCGGGTCGAGGAACGCCCCGAAGCCGCGGCCCTCAGCACCCACGACCCCGCGGGCGCCGAGCCCGAGCGCGAACGCCTCGGACTCGTCGAGATCGTCGACGTCGAAGTCGATGTGCAGCTGCTGCGGCACCGCCGGTTCCGGACACGTCGGCGCGACCAGGTCCGGAGCCAGCTGGTAGGCGAGCCCCGGGCCGTCGGGTGAGCGGACGGTCACCCAGTCCGTGTCGGTGCGGACCACGTCCCAGCCGAGCAGCTCGGCGTAGAAGGTGGCCGACGCCATCGGGTCCGGCGTGTCCAGCACGGTGAGATCGAAGCTGACACGGGGCTTCCGGGGTGCGTTCATGGCTGTCGATCCTGCCCACCCCGAGCGGTGGCGGCAACCGGGTTCAGCCCAGGAAGTTGTGCGCGATCGTGTAGATGACCAGTCCGGCCAGCGAGCCGACCACGGTGCCGTTGATGCGGATGAACTGCAGGTCGCGCCCGACCAGCAGCTCCAGCTTGCGGCTGGTCGCCTCGCCGTCCCAGTTGGCCACGGTCTCGTTGATGATCCCGGCGACCTCGTGGGCGTAGCGGCGGGCGCCGTACCCGGCGGCGTTGCCGACCCAGGTGTCGATCTTGTCGGCGAGCTCCGGGTCGGACTCCAGCCGGCGGCCGAGATCGTTGATGGCGACGGTGGTCCGGGTCCGCAGCGCCGACGTGGGGTCGTTGGCCGCCTCGAGCAGGGTGCCCTTCAGCGACCCCCACGCGGAGCGGACGACCCGCTGCACCTCAGGGTTCTCGATGATCCGGGTCTTGACGTCCTCGGCCCGCGCCCGGGTGATCTCGTCGTGCTGCAGGTCGTCGGCCAGTTCGGCCAGGAAACGGTCGATGGCGATGCGCAGCTGGTGGTTCTTGTCGTCCCGGACGCCGCGGACGAACCGTTCGGCCTCGGTGTAGAGCTTGTCGGTGACGATGACGTCGAGGAACTTCGGCGTCCAGGACGGCGCCCGGTTCGACACCAGTCCGGTGACCAGGTGCTCGTTGCGCAGCACCCACTCGTGGGCCCGCTCGATCAGCACGTCGACGAGGTCGTGGTGGTCGCCGCGGGACACCACGTCGCCGAGCACCCGACCCAGCGGCGGTCCGACCTCGAACTCGGTCGCCCGGCGCTGGATCATCGACGCCATCACCTCGCTGACGTCGTCGTCGTCCAGCACGTTCCCGAGACCGGTGAGCACCGCACCCATCTCGCCGGACAACCGGGCCGCCGACTCCGGCTTCGACAGCCACGCCCCGGCCCGCCGGGCGACGGAGAACCGGGCGAGCTTGTCCCGCACCACCGCCTCGTTGAGGAAGTTGTCGGCGACGAAGGAGGTGAGCGACTCCCCGATGGCCTGCTTGCGTTCCGGGATGATCGCGGTGTGCGGGATGGGCAACCCGAGCGGCCGCCGGAACAGCGCGGTGACGGCGAACCAGTCGGCCAGCGCACCGACCATGCCGGCCTCCGACATCGCCCGCACGTACCCCCAGGCGGGGTGCGCGTCCTGCTGGGTCCACGCGATCACGAAGATCACCGCCATCAGCACCAGCAGGCCGGTGGCGAAGGTCTTCATCCGGCGCAACGCCACGGCCCGCGCCTGGTCGGCGGGGGTCTCGGTCATGATGCTCATGGGTCCAGTCTCGCCGACCGCGGCCCCGGCGGCCGCCGGACCCGCGGCCGGTCGCGGGCGGCTCCGCCGGCCGGCGGGTAGGAAGGACCCATGACCACGCCCCGAGCCGCCCTGGTGCCGCGGCTGGCCCCGTTCACCACCACCGTGTTCGCCGAGATGAGCGCGCTGGCGCTGGCCACCGGCGCGGTCAACCTGGGCCAGGGGTTCCCCGACTCCGACGGCCCGCCCGGCATGCTGCGCGCGGCCCAGGAGGCGATCGGCGCCGGGCTCAACCAGTACCCGCCGGGACCGGGACTCCCGGTGCTGCGCAACGCGATCGCGCACGCCCGCTCCCGTGACCACGACCAGGAGTTCGACCCCGACAGCGAGATCCTGGTGACCGTCGGCGCCACCGAGGCGATCGCCGCGGCGGTGCTGGCGTTCTGCGAACCCGGCGACGAGGTGCTCACCCTGGACCCGTTCTACGACTCCTATCCCGCCGTCGTCGCGATGGCGCACGCCCGGCACGTCGGCGTGCCGCTGCGCCGGGACGCGACCGGCCGGCTCGGGTTGGACGTGGACGAGTTCGCCGCCGCCGTCACCGACCGCACCCGGGTGGTGCTGCTGAACACCCCGCACAACCCGACCGGCATCGTGCTGACCGGCGACGAGCTGGCCGGGATCGCCGCGGTGTGCCGGGAGCGCGACCTGCTGGTGGTCACCGACGAGGTGTACGAGTACCTCACCTTTCACGGTGCCGTGCACACCCCGATCGGCACGCTGCCCGGGATGGCGGAACGGACGCTGACCGTGTCCAGCGGCGGCAAGACGTTCTCGGCGACGGGATGGAAGATCGGCTGGGTGTGCGGGCCGGCCCCGCTGGTCGCGGCGGTGCGGGCGGTGAAGCAGTTCCTCACCTTCGTCTCCGGACCGCCGTTCCAGGTGGCGGTCGCGCACGGGCTGCGGGACGAGAAGCCCTGGGTCGACGCGCTCGCCGCGGACCTCGGTCGCAAGCGGGACCGGTTGTGCGACGGCCTGTCCCGGGCCGGCTTCACCGTCTTCCGGCCGCAGGGCACGTATTTCGTGCTGGCCGACATCACCCCGCTCGGCGGCACCGACGGGATGGCGTTCTGCCTCGACCTGCCGCACCGGGCCGGGGTGGTGGCCATCCCGGCGCAGGTGTTCTCCGCCGAACCGGACCGGTGGCGCACCATCGTCCGGTTCGCGTTCTGCAAGGCCGACCCGGTCATCGACGACGCCTGCGAGCGGCTGACGCGGCTGTCGTCCTGACCGGGCGCTCAGTCGCCGCCCCCGCCGCCGCCGTCTCCCCCGTCCCCGCCCCCGCCGTCGCCGTCCAGGGACATCAGGCCGTCGCCGCCGCCGTCACGGCGCGTCGGCCGCCGTGCGGTGGCCCGGGCGGTCACCACCAGCACGACGATCACCACACCCACCCGCGCCAGTAGCAGCAGGATCTCCA
>JBQGEH010000583.1:0-1861 GCA_052039515.1 Nakamurella sp.
CGTGCCGGCGGCCACCCCGCGCAGCCAGTGCCGGCCCCACTTGCCGTGCGCGGCCTCGCCGTCCGGGCGCGGCCCGAGCACGTTGCCCGTCCACGGCTGCACCGGCGTCCGGGAGTGCGCGGCCAGCCGCACCAGCGGCGTGACCAGGACGTCGTAGACCGCGGGCAGCACCCGGAACCCGAACACCACCAGCTCGTTGGCCGGGCCCACCGACCGGTCCCGCCGTTGGTGCCCGACGGCGGCGACGATGGCCCGGGCGACCTTCTCCGGCGGGTCCACCGGCGGCGGCGGACGCCCCTCCCAGCCCACGTAGTTGGCCGCCTGGGCGTAGACCGGGGTGTCCACGCTGCCCGGTGACACCAGGCTGACCCGGACCCCGCTCATCTGCCGGGCCTCCAGCTGCAGGATGCGGGCCAGCCCGTGCACCCCCCATTTGCTGGTGACGTAGGACCCCATGGTGGGCACCGCGATCTTGCCCAGCAGCGATCCGACCAGGATCAGGTCACCGCCACCGCGCTGCTCGAAGTGCCGCAGCGCGGCCCGGCCCACGTTGGCGGTCCCGATGAGGTTGGTGTGCAGCACCCGGTCGAAGACGTCGGCGGGGACGTCGAGGAAACGGCCGTAGGCCACCGTGGCCGCCGAGTTGACCACGACGTCGATCCGGCCGAAGCGGGCGACGCCGGCCGCCACCGCCGCGTCCACGGCGGCCCCGTCGCCGATGTCGGTCGGCACGGTGAGGACCTCGGCGCCGCGGGCCGTGCAGCTCTCCGCGGCCACCGCCAGCGCCTCGGCCGAGCGGGACACCAGCACCAGCCGCGCGCCCCGGTCGGCGAACGCCCGGGCGGTGGCCAGCCCGATGCCGCTGGACGCGCCGGTGATCAGGACAGTCGAGGACGCACTCATCGGGAGACCCGGCCGTGGGAGCGGGCGGGGGGCGGTGCGGTTGACGACATCGGGACACCTTCCGGGCGAGGAGCACTGCTGCCGGTCCCGTACCCATTCCGGGTGAGTCGGGTCCACCGGACGCGGACCGGCCGGCCGCGGCGGGGCCGAACCGGGCGGTGCCCCGGCCCGCTAGCCTCGACCCCGGGCGACGGTGCGCACCCCGAGCGGGCCGGCCGACGACGAGGCGGGCGGCATGCGACTTCCAGGACCGGGCGATCTGTTCCGCATCACCGAGCAGGGGTACGAGGCGATCCAGCAGGCCATCGGACTGGTGCCGCAGCTGGTGACCATCGTCGGCCGGGTGGAGCGGGTGATGGGCCGGGTGGACGCCGTGCTGACCGCGATCGAGGAGACGACGCGCCAGGCGGGAGCGGCGGTCGCGCGCGTGGAGCGGATCTCCGACCGCGCCGAAGGCGTCCTGGACACCACCACCGGCATCGTGGAGCGCACAGAGCAGGTGGTGGCCCGGTCGTCGCAGCTGGTGCACCGGGTGGAGCCGTTGCTGGACCGCTACGAGCCGCTGCTGCACCGGCTGGAGCCGCTCGTCGACCGGTTGGTCGCCACGACCAGCGCCACCGAGATCGACGCCGTCGTGAGGCTGGTCGACGCGCTGCCGCCGGTGGTCGACAAGCTCGACGCCGACATCCTGCCGGTGCTGGACACTCTCGCGACCGTCGCGCCCGATCTGCGTGACCTGTTGGACGTCTCGCGCGAGCTGAACGAGCTGATCGGCTCCGTCCCGGGGCTGGGTCGGGTCAAGCGCAAGATCGAGGAGAAACAGGAGCAGGAGGACGCCGAGGCCGCGCGCGCGGCGCACACCGCCGACGAGATCCCGCCCAGCGCCCCGGCCCGGCGGTCGGCGACCGCAGGCTGAGCCGCCGCCCGGAGCGTGCGTCACGGTGCCGTAACACGGCGG
>JBQGEH010000584.1:0-13706 GCA_052039515.1 Nakamurella sp.
GGCGCTCTCACCCTGCTGGACGCGTCACCGGCGCCGGTCGCGGTGATCCCCGCGGTGGCCGCCGGCGCGATCCTGGCGATGCTGGCCGACACGATGATCCCCGAGGCGTTCGAGAAGGAGCACGCCCTCACCGGGCTGATCACCGCCGCCGGGTTCCTGACCGCCTTCGCCATCGGCCGGTCCGGCGGGTGACCCGGTACCCCGTCCGGGCTGCGACGGCCCGTGTCCGTGGGGTGTCCCGGCGGGTGGGCCGGCGCATCGCGCGGTGGGACGACACGACGTTCCGCCGGCTGGCCGCCGTCGAGAACACCGTGGTGGACGGCCTCACGACGACACTGACCCGCCTCTCGGACCACTCACTGCTGTGGACGCTGGTGGCCGCGACGCTGGTGGCCCACCGCCGGCCCGCCGCGGTGCGGGCCGCGGCGCACGGGCTGCTCACGATCGCCGCCACCAGCGCGGTGGCGAACCAGGGCGTCAAACGGCTCTGGTCCCGCGGACGTCCGCCCCGGCACCTCGTCCCGGCGGGCCGTCGGTCGGCGCTGAAGACGTCGTCGAGTTTCCCGTCCGGCCACACGGCCTCGGCGGTGGCGTTCCTCGTGGTGGTGGGCCGGCACCGGCCACCGCTGATCGCCCCGCTGGCCGTCGGGGCGGTCGCCGTGGGGCTGTCCCGGGTGGCCACCGGGCTGCACTACGCGAGCGACGTCCTCGGTGGTGCGGCCGTGGGCGCCGTCGTGGGCACGGTCTCGGCGCGGTGGGCACCGCACACCCCCGCCGCTGACTGCGCGGTCAGGCCGGCGCGACGGTGCGGCGCATGACGGTGTTCTTCAGGCCCTTGGCCCGGACGAAGGTGAAGCCCGCGGCCTCGTACATCGTGCGGGTGCCGTTGTAGACGAACGAGTTGTTCATCCGCTTCTCGCCGACCACGTGCGGGTAGCCCTCGACCACACCCCCGCCGGCCGCGGCGATGAGTCCGAGCGCCCCGTCCAGCGCGAGCCTGGCGAAACCGTTCCTGCGGTACCGCTTGTCGACGAAGATGCAGGTGATCCGGTAGTCCGGGATGAGGTCGGCCTCGGCGAGATACTGCTTGCGGTGGTGGATGTTCGGCAGTTCGTCGGGCGTGCCGTACTGCGCCCAAGCGACCGTCTCGTCGCCGAGTATCACCAGAGCCGCGTGGGCACGGCCGGTCTCGACCAGCTGCCGCTTGAGATCGCGGCTGCCGTCGTAGCCCGGACCGCGGTCGGGGCAGTCGGGATGGAACCAGGTGCACCAGCAGCCGCCGAAGATGCCGTTGTGCCGCTCCACCAGAGCGGCGAACGGCTCCCAGGTCCGGGTGGTCAGGGGCTGGATCTCGGGTTCCGGGGTCACCACACGGCGATCCTGACACCCGGCCGGCCGGACCGCGTCGGGTTCACCCGGCCGGCTCAGCCCACGGTCGGTCGGAGCAGGGTCGCGAAGGTCGCCAGCGTCTCCAGGTGCACGGAGGGGTCGAGCAGCCACTGGATCTGCAGGCCGTCCGAGGCCGCCACCAGCAGCGCGGCGATCTCGCCTGCGTCGACGTCCGCGCGGATGGCGCCGGCCGCCTGCTCGGCCCGCAGCCGCACCGCGAGGTCGTCGCGGACCCGCGCGAAGCGCTGCGTGAAGTAGCTGCGGCCGAGGGAGTCCCCCGCCTCCAGGGAGGTTGCCACCAGGGTGGTGTACAGCTCGACCAGACCCGGCACCTCGAGGTTGGCGTGGGCCGCCTGCACGAGGACGTCCAGCGCGCCGGCCGGCTCCGGTGCGTCCGGGTCGGCGTTGCGCTTGGTCTCGGCGTGCTCGTAGACGGCGATGAGGAGCTGCTCGCGGGAGTCGAAGTAGTGCAGCAGCGCCGCGTGGGAGATGCCGATGGCCTGGGCGATGCTGCGCAGCGAGGTCCCGTACCCGCCCCGCTCGGCGAACACCTCGATGGCGCGGTCGAGGATCTCCTGCCGTCGCGCCACGCCCTTGGCGTAGGAGCCACGACGGCCGATGACGGGGGGCTCGGGGGCGGTCATACCACGAGTCTACCGCCAAAACCTCCACATGGAGCTTTTCTGTGTTACGGTCGGGACACGCGCTCCGGCACGGCGCGATCCGACAACGACGACGTAGGAAGAAGGTCCTCGTGGCCCTGCCAGAAGCATCCGTCCAGCTCTACACGCTGGCGGAGGCGTTCACCGCCGACATGAACGGCTCCCTCGACACGCTGGCCGCCGCCGGCCTGAGCAACGTCGAGGCGTTCGACTTCGTCCGGCGCGCGCCGGAGCTGCGCGCCGCGCTGGACGCGAGTGGCCTCGCCTCCCCCACCGGTCACGCCCCGCTGCTGTCCGACGAGCTGTGGACCCCGGACGGGTCCATCCCCACCCCGGCACCCGAGGCGGTCTTCGAAGCGGCCGCGACCGTCGGCATCAGCACCGTCATCGACCCCTTCGTCGACCCGGCCCGCTGGCTGACCGAGGACGGCGTCGCCGACATCGCCGAGCGGCTCAACGCCGCCGCCGAACTCGCCGCGGGTTACGGCCTCACCGTGGGCTACCACAATCACGCCCAGGAGTTCATCGCCGACTTCGACGGGGTCAGCGCCTACGAGCGCTTCGTCGCCCTCACCGAGGACCGCGTCGCGCTGGAGCTCGACCTGTTCTGGGCGCAGACCGGCGGCCAGGACGTGCCCGCCCTCGTCGAGCGGCTCGGCTCGCGCCTGCTCGCCGTGCCCGTCAAGGACGGCGTCGTCCCCACCTCGAATCCGTGGGCGCCCGGCGCCCCGGCGTTCGGTTCCGACAGCCTCGACCAGCGCCACGCCGGCACCGGCGCGGTCCCGCTGGACGCCGCACTGCGGGCCGCGACCGACGTCCGGTACGCGGTCATCGAGTACGACCACGCACCCGGTGACGTCTTCGCCGACATCGCCGCCAGCCTCGCCTTCCTGCGCGACGGGGGGTACGCCCGATGAGCGCCGTCGGTGTGGGCTTCATCGGTGTCGGCGTCATCAGCGACACCTACCTGGAGAACCTGACCTCCTTCCCGGACGTCGAGGTGCTCATCCTGGGTGACCTGGACGTCGAGCGCGCCCGCGCGCAGGCGGAGAAGTACGGCGTACCCGCCGCCGGCACCCCGGCCGAGGTGCTCTCCCACCCGGGTGTGCAGCTGGTGGTCAACCTGACCATCCCCGCCGTGCACGTGGAGGTCTCGGCCGCCGCGGTCGCCGCCGGCAAGCACGTGTGGACCGAGAAGCCGCTGGGGCTGGACCGGGAGAGCAGCGCGGCCCTGCTGCGCGACGCCGCCGCCGCCGGCGTCCGGATCGGCTCGGCGCCGGACACGGTGCTCGGCCCGGGTTTCCAGACGGCCAAGCGGGCGATCGCCGACGGCATCATCGGGCGCCCGTTGTTCGCCCAGACGTCCTTCCAGACACAGGGTCCCGACCTCTGGCACCCCAACCCCGGGTTCCTGTTCTCCCGCGGCGCCGGACCGCTGCTGGACATGGGTCCGTACTACTTCTCCGCGCTGGTCAGCCTGTTCGGGTCGGTCGACCGGGTCGCCGCCTTCGGCCTCACGCCGCAGGCCGAACGGCGCATCCACACCGGCCCGCGGGCCGGGACCGCGTTCGCCGTCGAGGTCCCCTCGACCGTGCAGGTGCTCACCTCCTTCGCCGCCGGACAGCAGGCGCAGAGCCTGCTCAGCTTCGACTCGGCGCTGGAGCGGCACGGCATCGTCGAGATCCACGGGACCGACGGCACTCTCGTGCTGCCCGACCCGAACAAGTTCGAGGGACGCACCGCCTACGTAAAGCCGCTCGGCGTGCTGACCGACGACATGGAGATCGAGCAGCCCTGGCACGAGGTCGAGCAGCAGGGCGTGGTCGTCGGCCGCGGTCTCGGGGTGCTCGACATGGTCCGCGCCATCGCCGAGGACCGGCCGCACGTCGCGACCGGCGAGCTCGGTTTCCACGTCCTGGACCTCATGCTCTCGGCCGAGGAGTCGGCGGAAACCGGCCGCTTCGTCGACGTGACCAGCACGGTCGCGCCGGTGCCCGCGGTGCCGGCCGATTTCGACCCGCACGCCCGGACGCTGTAGTCCCGACAGCAGTCCCCGACAGCAGTCGGATCACGCAGCGGCCCCGGCACCCGGGAGGGGTGCCGCGGCCGCTGTCGTCTGCGGGCGAGGCGGCCGGAGCCGCGCGCGATCCCACGGTTTTACCGTCCCGTGATATCGACGGGGCGACGAATAGCGGGCCGTCCTCCCGGAACCGAGATGTCCCGGTGAGCAACGTATCTGCCCGGACAGCCCCCACCCGGACGTGCGTCGTCGACGTCACGGAGCGAGAACACCCGTGTGCCATACTCCCGAGCACCGGCCGCCCCACGATGCCCCGAGCGGCCGACCAATCGTCGACGAAGTCCGAGAGGAATGTCCGTGGGAGCACGACGAACACGTCAGGGCCGGCTGCTGGCCGGACTGCTGGCGACGACGATGATCGTGGCCGCCTGCGGCGGATCCGACGACAGCGCGAACAGCAGCGGCAGCAGCGGTTCCGGGAGCAGCAGCGGCAAGACGCTCGTCGTCGACGCCGTGTTCTCCCTCAAGAGCGCCGATCCGGCGCACAACTACGAGCCGACCGGCCAGATCGTGGCCCGGGCGCTGTATTCCACGCTGGTCACCTTCGCAGGTGACGACCTGACCAAGGTGGTCCCGGATCTCGCCACCAGCTGGACCACGTCCGACGACGGCAAGACCTACACGTTCACCCTGAACCCGGCCGCGAAGTTCACCGACGGGACCCCGGTGACGTCGGCGGACGTGGTGTTCTCGCTGAACCGGGTGGCCAACGTGAAGGGCAACCCGTCGTTCCTGATGGACGGCCTGACCGTGTCCGCGCCGGACGCGAAGACCGTGGTCGTCGAGTCGGCGACGGTCGACTCGGCGGTGCTGGGCAAGCTCGCGAACCCGTCACTGGGCATCCTCAACAGCGCCAAGGCCAAGGCCGCGGGCGCCACGGACGCCGCGGACGCGGCCACCACCGACACCGCCGAGCAGGCGTTGAACAGCGAGTCGATGGGATCGGGTCCGTACACGCTGCAGTCGCTGGACCTGACCAGCGAGGTCGACTTCGCCATCAACGCCGACTACTGGGGCACCACGAAGCCGACCTACTCCAAGGTCGTCCTGCGCAACGTCGACGCGGCGCAGCAGAAGAACAACGTGGTGACCGGCCAGAGCCAGCTCGCGCTGGACCTGTCCCCGGACCAGGTCAAGGACATCAGCGGCGGCGAGGTCGTCTCCAACTCCGTCCCCAGCCAGTACACGTTCTACCTGTTCACCAACGCGAACCCCGAGATCAACCAGTGGACCGCCAACCGCGACTTCGAGGACGCGATCCGCTACGGCATCGACTACGACAGCCTGCTGGAACTGGCCGGCGAGGGCTCGCGACAGGCCGCCGGGATGATCCCGATCCAGCTGGCCGGTGCGCTGCCCGACTCCGACGACATCAAGCGCGACGTGGACAAGGCCAAGGCGTCGCTCGCGAAGTCGGGCTACGACGGCAGCGCCGTGCAGGTCAGCTACCCGAGTGACCTCACGCAGAACGGTGTCTCGTTCACCGACATGGCCACCCGCATCCAGGCCAACCTCAAGGAGGTCGGCATCAACGTCGAGCTCCAGGGCGCACCGATCACCACCGTGCTCGACCTCGCCCGCGGGGGCAAGCAGCAGATCGGCCTGTGGTTGTGGGGCCCGGACTTCCCGGACGCCAGCAACTATCTCGCCTTCGGCCCGGGTGGCGTCGTCGGCGGCAAGCGGGTCAACTGGCAGCCGGGCAGCGACCCGACCATCGAGGCGCTGATGGCCAAGGCGCTGGAGACCACCGACGAGAACGAGCGGATCGCGGTCTACCAGGACTACCAGCGGGAGCTGAACAAGGGTCCGGTCATGTCGCTGATCCAGCCGGCCCAGGTGTTCCTGTCGTCGAGCTCGCTGAAGGGTCTCACCTACAACCTGGTCTGGACCGTGAACCTCGGTGAGCTCTCCTGACCCGACGGCCACCGCCGTACCGGTCGTCCCGGCGGGACCGTCCCCACGGTCCCGCCGGGAGGTGCCGCCGATGGTGTCCTTCATCGGCCGGCGCCTCGTCGCCGGCGTGTTCCTCGTCGTCGGCATCTCCTTCGTCGCCTTCGTCCTGACCAACCTCGTCCCGGGTGACCCGGCCGCCGCGGCCCTCGGCCAGCGGGCCATCGAGGACCCGGCCACCGTCGCCGCGTTCCGCGCGAAGTACGGCCTGGACGAACCCCTCTGGCGGCAGTACCTGCTCTACCTGGGCAACCTGGTGCAGGGTGACTTCGGCACCTCCCAGCAGACCCGGCGCCCGGTGGGCGCCGACATCGCCAAGTTCCTGCCGGCCACCGCGGAGCTCGCGCTGGCCGCCATCGTCATCTCGCTCGTCGTCGGGCTCGCGCTGGGCATCACCGCCGCGGTGTTCCGGGACCGCTTCCTGGACGCGCTGATCCGGGTGCTGAGCCTCGGCGGCGTCTCGGTGCCGACGTTCTGGCTGGCATTGGCCGCGTCCGTGGTGTTCAGCGTGCAGCTCGGTTGGCTGCCCAGCACCGGGCAGCTGGATCCCGGCGCGGACCGCCCGAAGGACATCACCGGGATGGTGCTGGTCGACAGCCTGCTCACCGGGAACTGGGCGACCTTCGGCTCGGCGCTGGAGCACATCATCATGCCCGCGGTGGTTCTCGCCGCGTACACCATCGGCATGATCACCCGCTTCACCCGGGCGTCGATGCTCGAGGTCCTCGGGAACGACTACGTCCGGGCCGCCCGGGCCAAGGGCCTGCCGGAGCGGACGGTGCTGTTCCGGCACGTGCTGCGCCCGGCCCTGGTCCCGATCATCACGGTCACCGGACTCGCGTTGGGTTCGCTGCTGTCCGGGACCGTGCTGGTCGAGAACATCTTCTCCTGGCCCGGTATGGGCCAGTACGCCTACAAGAGCTCGCTGGCGCTGGACCTGCCCGCGGTGATGGGGGTCAGCATCGTGATCGCGGTGATCTACGTGGTCATCAACCTGCTCGTCGACATCCTGTACAGCGTCATCGATCCGCGGATCCGGCAGGGCCGGTCGTGACCACCGATCCGCTGCTGGCCGGCGGACTGCCCATCCCCGCCGTCGACGAACCCGCCACCGGACGACAGCGCCGCGGCTTCGTCCGCGGTCTCGGTCGCCGACCCGGCGGTCGTCGCGGACGCTCGCCGTGGCGCCGTCCGATGGCCGTCGTCGGCATCGTGGTGATCGCCTTCTGGCTGCTGGTCGCGCTGCTCGCGCCGTGGCTCGCCCCCTACGACCCGCTGGTCCAGGACTTCCCGCGGCTCGCCGCCCCCGATTCCGCGCACCTGCTGGGCACCGACGGCTCCGGTCGGGACGTGCTGTCCCGGTTGATGTACGGGGCCCGGGTGAGCATCCCGCTGGCGGTCCTGCTGGTCGCGCTCTCCACGCTGGTCGGCGCCACCCTGGGCGCGATCGCCGGGTACTTCGGCCGGTGGGCGGACGGGATCGTCATGCGCATCGCCGATCTCGTGTTCGCCTTCCCCGGCATCATCCTGGCGATGGCCGCCGCGGCGGCGTTCGGGCCGAGCCTGCGCAACGCGGTGCTGGCGCTGGTGATCGTGACCTGGCCGTCCTACGCCCGGGTGGTGCGCAGCCTGATCCTGTCACTGCGGGAGAGCGAGTTCGTCTCCGCCGCCCGGTTGATGGGGTCCTCGGCCCGGCGCACGCTGCTGATCGACCTTCGCCCGAACGCGGCCGGTCAGGTGCTGGTGCTCGCGGCCCTGGAGGTCGGCAACGCGGTACTGCTGCTGTCCGGGCTGTCCTTCCTCGGCCTGGGCGCCCAGGCGCCGCAGGCGGAATGGGGCGCGATGGTGTCCGACGGTGCGCGCAACTTCGACTCCTGGTGGGTCGGCGCGTTCCCGGGTCTGGCCATCCTCACCGTGGTGCTGGCGTTCAACTTCCTCGGCGACACCCTGCGGGACGCGTTGGACCCGCGGACCGCCCGGGCACTACGGAGCCTGCCGTGACCGCCCCGGTGCTGGACGTCGACGCCCTCCGGGTGCTGCTGCCGGGCCGCGACGGCACGAAGCTGCCCGCGGTGGACGGTGTCTCCTTCACCGTCGCGCCCGGGGAGATCGTCGGCGTGGCCGGCGAGAGCGGCAGCGGCAAGACGATGACCGCGCTGGCGCTGTTCGGACTGCTGCCGCACGGGGCGGTCACCGAGGGCGCGCTGCGCTTCGAAGGCGACGACGTGCTGACCATGCCGGCGAAGCAGCTGCGCGGACTGCGCGGCGCCGGCATGTCGATGGTCTTCCAGGACCCGATGACGTCGCTGCATCCGATGCTGACGGTGGAGAAGCAGATCACCGAGCACCTGCGCTTCCACACCGGGGTGGGCCGGCGGGCCGCCCGGGAGCGGGCGTTGGAACTGCTGGAACAGGTACGCATACCGGACCCGGCCCGCACGTTGCGCGCCTACCCGCACCAGTTCTCCGGCGGTATGCGGCAGCGGGTGGCGATCGCCGTCGCGCTGGCCTGCTCGCCGCGGCTGCTGATCGCCGACGAGCCCACGACCGCCCTGGACGTCACCGTGCAGGCCGGCATCCTGCGGCTCTTGGACCGGCTGCGCCGGGAGGAGGGGCTGGCCATCGTCATCATCACCCACGACCTCGGCGTGATGAGCTCCATCGCCGACCGGGTGGTCGTCATGTACGCCGGGCGGGTGGCCGAGAGTGGCGCGGCGAGCCGCGTTCTCGGCGCGCCGCGGCACCCGTACACCCGGGGTCTGCTGGACGCCCTGCCGCATCCGGAACGCGGCGCGTCGGCGCTGGTGCCGATCGCCGGGTCACCGCCGGTGCTGGGCGGCAAGCCCGCCGGCTGCGCGTTCCACCCGCGGTGCGCGTTCGCCGAGGACCGCTGCCGCACCGACCGTCCGGCCGCGGTACCGGTCGACGACGGACGGGCGCTGGCCTGCTGGGTCGACCCGTTCGCCGCCGACACCGTGACCATCGGAGGGGGTCGGCCGTGAGCCTGCTGGAGATGACCGACGTCGCCGTCACCTACGCCTCCGGCGGCCGCACGGTGCGGGCGGTGGCCGGGGTGGACCTCACCGTGGACCGCGGGCAGATCGTCGGTCTGGTCGGCGAATCCGGGTGCGGCAAGTCGACGTTGGCCCGCGCCGCGGTGGGACTCGTGCCGGTGAGCGGCGGCGCGGTGCGCTTCGACGGGAACCCGGTGGTGCCGTTGGGCCGTCGGGCCCGGCCGGCGGCGCTGCGGCGGATGCAGATGGTGTTCCAGGATCCGTACTCCTCGCTGAACCCGCGGCGGCGGATCGGCGACCAGATCGAGGACGGACTGCGCCTCGCGGCCGGGTTCCGCGGTGACCGGCGGTCCCGGATCGCCGAACTCCTCGAACGCGTGCAGCTGCCCACCGACGCGGCCCGCCGGTACCCGCACGAGTTCTCCGGTGGTCAGCGGCAGCGACTGGCGATCGCCCGGGCGCTGGCCGCGGAACCGTCGCTGATCGTGGCGGACGAGGCGATCTCGGCGCTGGACGCGTCGGCGCAGGCGGCGGTGGCGAACCTGCTGGTGACCCTGACCCACGAGCTGGACATGGGGCTGCTGTTCATCTCCCACGACCTCGCCATCGTGCGGCAGGTCGCCGACGTCACCGCGGTCATGTACCTGGGCAAGGTCGTCGAATCCGGACCGACCGATCAGGTCTGGGCGCGACCGGGGCACCCGTACACCGCGGCGCTGATCGGCGCGGTGCCGATCCCGGACGGCTCCGGCACCCTGCCGGTGGACCTCCCCGGCGACGTCCCCGACCCGGCGGCACCGCCGTCGGGCTGCCGGTTCCATCCCCGCTGCCCGCAGCGGTTCGCGCCGTGCGCCGACCGGGAGCCGGTGATGCTGTCGGTCGGACCCGGACGGCAGGCGGCGTGCTGGCTCAACGAGAAGGTGACGGTGCGGTCGTGACCGGGATGTGGCTGACCGACGTACGTCTGGTCGATCTGGACCTCGGGGCGCACGCGGCCTCGGCGGTGCACGTCGTCGACGGGGTGATCGACCGGATCGCCGACGCTCCGCCACCGGACGCGGCGACGACGAGCCTGGGCGGCCGGTTCCTGCTGCCCGGCATCGTCACCGTGCACACGCACCTGTCGATCGTGTTCCCGTTCAGCGACACCGACGAGGACGAGGACCCGGCGCTGACGGCGCTGCGCGCGGCCGAGCGGGCCCACGCGGCGTTGTTCGCCGGGGCGACGACGGTGCGCTGCATCCACGAGCAGCACCGCATCGACATCACCGTGCGGGAGGCGGCGCGCCGGGGCTGGTTCCGGGCGCCGCGCATCCTGGCCGGCGGGCGGGCGCTGTCGACCCCCGGTGGACACGGTCAGGGCACCGGCAGCGCCTACGCCTCCGGGCCGGACGCCTTCTACGCCGCCGCGGTCGCCGAACTGGAGGCCGGCGCGGACCACCTCAAGATCTTCGTCACCGGTGGGCTCGCGCACGCCGGTGAGCGGCCCGAGGTACCGGAGATGACCGACGCCGAGATCGGCGCGGTGGTGCGGGCGGCCACCGAAGCGGGCACCTACGTGGTCGCGCACGCCGGTCACTTCGCCGCCATCCGGCAGGCGCTGGACCAGGGGGTGACGAGCTTCGAGCACGCGTACGTGGTCGACGAGGCGACGGCGTCGCTGCTGGCCCGGCCGGGGGTCTACGTGAGCCCGACGCTGAGCGTGACCCGCAGCGAGAGCTGGATGCGGGCCAACCATTTCGAAGAGCACTCCATCGCCAACGCGCGCGCGGCGTCCGGCGAGCACCTGGCCAGCATCCGGCGGCTGATCGCGGCCGGGGTGACGCTGACCAACGGCACCGACTACCCGCCCGGTGACGACTGCGACGGGGTGCCGGCGTTCGTCGCCGAGATGGGATTCATGCACGGAGCCGGGTTGTCGGTGCTGGACACGCTGCGGTCGGCGACGGTGAACGGAGCGGCGCTGTGCCGGATCGACGACCGGGTGGGCCGGGTGGCCCCCGGGTACGTCGCCGACCTGATCGCCGTGGACGACGACCCGCTGGCGAGTGTGGCCGCGATGGGCGGCATCTCGTTCGTGATGCAGGACGGTGTGGTGCTGCGCGACGACCGGAGGGGTGTGCGATGACCGCGGATTTCGACAGTGAGCAGGCCGCCGTGTGGGCGGTCGTCACCGACCTGTACCAGGCCTACCTCGACGACGACCGGCTGCGGCTGGAGGGGCATCTGGCCGAGGGCTGCACGATGTGGGAGACCGCGTCACCGGGGCTGCGCACCAAGGCCGACCTCGTCGCGGCCCGGGTCGCCGCGGCGGGACAGCCGGCGGCACCGCGGAAGTCACCGCTGCGGTTGGACGCCACCGAGCCGACCGTGGTGGTCAGCGGTGATCTGGCCTACGAGCACCACGTGCTGGACGCGGTGTTCGAGGACAGTGCGCTGGACGAGCACCTGCGATGCACCTCGGCGCTGCGCCGGATCGACGGGGCGTGGCGGTTCGTGCACCACCACGAGGAACGGCTGAGCTGAGCGATAGGCGTTGCCGGGCCCCGGGCGGGCGCATCCGGTGTGGTCATCCGGCGCGGCGACGCTGTCGTTCCGTCGACCGGCGGTGGGCGGCGATGCCGTTCGAGGCAATCCACTGTCCCCGGATGCCGCAGCGACCGCTACGCTCCCTCCCATGAAGTGCATCCATGCATCCCGGTCCGCTCTGCTCGCCACCGCCACCGCCGCCGCGGTGCTCCTGACCGGATGCGGGAGCTCCGAACCGGAGGCCACCAGCACATCCAGCGTCTCGAGTTCCACCACGGCGTCATCCACCCCGACCTCGACCACCTCGTCGAGCTCTTCCACAGCGTCGTCGACCACGTCCACCTCGTCGACCTCGTCGACCGTCAGCAGCTCCTCCGCCGACGAGACCAGCGCGAGCACGACCTCCACCAGCTCGAGCGCGACCGAGGCGCCGTCCGAAGAGAGCCCGGCCCCCGGTACCGAGTCGACCATCTCGGGCAGCGGCGGCGTCATCAAGGCCGGTGCGGCCGCCGCGCTGCCGGCCGCGGTCGGTGCCTGGGCCAAGGGCGGCACCGACCAGTACCCGACCTACACCAGCGGCGGCAGCACGATCATCGTCAGCTTCCTGGCCGGCTCGGACTACGACGGCCTCGCCACCAACGTCACCAACAGCCGCACCACCGTGGGCTCGGGTGTCTGCGGCTCGACGTCGTCCGAGACGAACCTGACCTGCTACCTCGAGACCGAGGACGGCGTCATCAACGCCTCCGCCGATGCCGGTGACACCCCGCTGGTCGCGCTGGTCGACTTCGCCGACCAGCTCACCACCACCCTCGGCACCAGCTGACGCCGGCGGCCGACGCGCGTTCTGCCGCAACCTGTTCCGTCGGCGGGCCCTCAGGCACCGGATCCCCAGTGCCCGAGGGCCGCGATGGCGTCGCATAGCGCCAGCCCGCGTTCGGTGAGGGCGTAGGCCCGGGTGTTGTGCTTCAGCGGCAGTCGGCGCAGCACGCCGGCCGTCTCGAGTTCGCGGAGCCGGGTGGCGAGGATGTTCGTCGGCACGCCGAGGTCCCGCTGGAGGTCGCCGTACCGCTGGGGCCCGTCGAGCAGCCGCTCGACGATGAGCAGCGCCCACCGGGCGCCGACGACGTCGAGGGCGGCGGCCAGTCCACTCACGCGGTCGGCGCGGTGTCCGTCTTCATCCAGAACGGCGAGTAGTGGTAGCCGTCCGGAGCGTCGAACTGGCGCTGGTACATGAACGGGTAGTCGTCGGTGTCGCCGATCCGGCCGCCGGCGTCGCCGGCACGGGCGACAAGCTCGTCGACCGCCTCCCGGCTGCCCAGGTCGAACGACACCGTCACCTTCGACGGTGTGTCCGGCCCGCCGATCAGGTCCTCGGTTCCGCCGACGGCGGCGTACATCTCGCGGCTGCCGAGCATGACGTACTGGTCGGGCGCGATGGCGAAGCACGAGACGTTGTGGTCGCTCATCTCCGGGTTCAGCGTCCACCCGAGGGCGGTGTAGAAGGTCGTCGCGCGCTCGACGTCGGCGACCGGGCAGGTGATGAAGAGGCTCATGGCGTCATGCTTGCAAAAAGCAAGTGATGCGTCAACACCCCCTCGTGGCCGTCTCGCGTCGTACGTCGTGGTGGTTCGCGGTCCCGACCGACCTGCCCACCGGGATGGTTCAGAGCAGGATCTGCAGGGGGTTCTCCAGGATGGTGACGAGCGCGGCGAACCATTCGGCGGCCAGCGTGCCGTCGACGGCGCGGTGGTCGACGGACAGGGTGAGCTGCATCGTGATGCCGATACCGAGGGACTCGGCACCGTCCGGACCGGTGTCCAGCACCGGGCCGCGGCGGCCGGCCCCGACGGCGAGGATGGCCGACTGGGGTGGGTTGATGATGGCGCCGAAGTCGTCGACGCCGTACATGCCCAGGTTGGTGACGGAGAACGATCCGCCCTCGAGTTCGTGCTGCTTGAGCTTCCCGGCGGCGGCGCGGGCGACGAAGTCCTTGACGGTGGCGGACAGCTGCCCGATCGACATGGTCCCGGCTCCCCGGATCACCGGGGTGACGAGTCCCTTCTCCCCGGCGATGGCGAC
>JBQGEH010000585.1:0-1531 GCA_052039515.1 Nakamurella sp.
CGCCGGGCTGGACGACGCGGCGGCCCGGTCGCTGGTCCGTCGGTACGCCGGCACCGACTTCGCCGGCGCCGCCTGGGACCACGTGCTCGACCGGTCCGGCGGCAACCCGCTGTTCCTGCGCGAGCTGGGTCTGGTCGCCGCCACCGAGGGTGTCCGGGTGGCGCGCGACACCGTCCCGCACGCGATCCGCGACCTGATCGTGCGGCGTCTGGACCGGCTGCCCGACGAGGTCGGCGTGGTCCTCGGGCACGCCGCGGTCCACGGTCGCGAGATCGACCTCGACGTCCTGGTCACGCTGAGCACCGAGGGCGGCGATCTGCCCGAGGACGACGTGCTCGACTCGCTCGACACCGCCTACGTCGCGGGCTTGCTCGACCAGACCGGTCCCGGCGATCTGCGGTTCGCCCACGCGCTGGTCCGCGACACCGCGTCCGAGCGGGTGCCGCCGCTCCGCCGCGCGCGGCTGCACCGGGCCGCGGTCCGGGCGCTGCAGCGCGAACGCCCCGGATCGGTCGAGCAGCAGGCGGTCCACGCCGCCGCCGGGCTGGATCGGGCCGGCGCCGCCGACGCCGCGCCGCTGCTGACCGCGGCCGGGGAACGGTTGATCACCGACGCCCCCCGCGAGGCGGCCGCCCAGCTCGAGGCGGCGCTGCGGGCGCACGAGCTGGCGTCGACCCCGGTGGCCGGACGGCTCGTGGCCCACCGCCTGCTGGTCCGGGCGTGGGCCCAGGCCGGGGAGTGGGTGCGCGCCCGGGAGGCCCGGACGGCGTCGGTGGCCGCCGCTGTCCGCGCCGAGGCCCTCGGGACCGCCGCGCCGCTCGACGTGGCCCGTGCCTGGGTGACCGGCGCCCCCGCCATCACCACGCCGCGGATCTCCGCCGACGACAACCGGCCCGAGATCGACGGAGTGCAAGCGGCGGTGCAGTCCGTCCCCGCCGCCGTCGACCCCGCCCTCCGCGTCGAGCTGCTCGTCGCCCTGGTCCACGAGCTCGAGCTGGCCCACCCCGAGGACGCGGTGCCTCACGCGGTGGAGGCGGTCGAGTTGGCCCGAACGCTGGGCGATGCCCGCCTGGAATGCCTGGCGCTGAACGCCGGCTCCTTCCTGCTGTTCGCCGACCCCGGACGCGCGGATCTGACCGTGCTCGGGGAGCGGATGCTCGAGCTCGCCGAGAGCGCCGGGCTGCCCGCCTTCCGGGGCCTGGCGCACTTCCACCTGCACGCCGGCGCGATCGGGCGCGGCGACCTCGACGGGGCGCAGCACCACATCGACGAGGCGCTGCGGATCGCCACCACCGGCCAGCTCGGGCCACTGCTGGCCAACTCGCTCGCGTTTGCGGGCACCCGCTCGGTGGTGCGCGGCGACCTGGCGGAGGCGGCGACCCGTTTCGCAGCCACGGTCGAGGCGATCGCCGCCGAGGGTGGACCGAACCGCGCCGAGATCGATCTCTACATCCGCGCCTGTGTCGGCCTGGCCGCCGGCCCGATCGCCCACCTGGCCGACGAGCTCCGCGCCGCGCACCGCCGCTCGACC
>JBQGEH010000586.1:0-1831 GCA_052039515.1 Nakamurella sp.
AGGTGTTGCAGACCGTGTAGATCCAGTTCGGCTCGCACGGGATCAGCGCGTAGTCCGAGTCGACCATGCTGCGGTGGATCTGCGCGGCGAGGGCGTGGAAGTCGTGCGCGTAGGCCTCGTCGTCCGACCAGCGGTAGGTCAGCGCCCCGGGCTGCGAGTAGCGGTCGTCGTTCAGCACCGAGTACGCGCCGACCATCGTGCCGTGCCAGCCCGACAGCATGATGTTCTCGTCGGTGTCGAGCGGGTCGCGGTTGGTCGAGAGGTTGCCCCAGAGGTTCTCGGCGGCCCAGTAGCCCCAGACCTTGCGCTGCAGGACCTTCTCGATCGCCCCGCGCTGGGCCTCGGCGACGTGGCCGGAGAACGCCGGGGTCCGGGTGAACTGCGACATGGCGACGCCGTTGCACAGGGCGGTGAGCTGGTAGCGCAGGGCCGCCTCGCGGTACTGGTCGAGGATCGTGAACCCGTCGAACCGTTCGACCGGCTGCAGCGCCATGTCCAGGGCGTAGCGCAGGTGCGCGAGGTCCTCCGGGCTGCTCTCCGCCACCGGGAGGTCGCTCGCCAGCTGCGGCGGGCCGGTGATGACGAAGTCGACGCCCGCCAGTTCGGCGTTGATCGCCGCCCGGGTCCGGCGCTGCGCGGCGTGGCGGACGCGGTGGACGACGAACGCCAGCACCACCAGCGCCACCGCGACGGCGGGCACCACGACGCGGGCGGCGTCGACGACGCCGGCCGGGTCGACCGCGAGGACCGCCGACGCGGCACTGCCGACCCACACCACCGGTGGCAGCACCACGGGCCCGGCGAACCACCAGACGACGAGCGAGAGCACGAACACCGCGAGCGTGAGGATCGTGAAGGTCACGGACCCGGCGAGCACGAAGCCGCCGCCGGGGATGACCAGGCCCAGCCCGAAGGCCGTGAGGCCCGGTCCCGCGCCGAGCCACCCCGGGAGCGAGCCGAGCAGCCAGACGACGGCGTAGACGGCCACGGCCCGCCGCATCCGGCGAGCGGTGACCGGGCCGATCGCGGCGACGTCGGGCAGCGGGACCCGCACCCGACGGTCGCGGTCGCCCGCCGTCGGCTCGGTGGTGACGTCCGTGGCGCTCATCGGGCCCCGACCTCCCTGCTCGTGATGGATCCGGGGGCGCCCCGCCGTGCGGGCGGTGCGAAGTCGACCTGTTGTGGCGCCCGCCCGGGGAAGACCCGGAACCACTGCTTCCGGACGAAAGCGATCAGCAGGCCCGCGGCCACGCAGCACGCCACCGCGCTCACCTCCCGATCTGGCACTGTGGCGTTCCAGTTGGTGTCATGAGACATCTGGAACGCGCGCGTGTCAAACTGGGTCCATGTCCGAGTCGCGGCTCTACGGCGGTCGCAGCACCGAGGAACGGCGCCGCGAGCGGGACCGGCAACTGCGCGAGGCGTGCCTCGACGTCGTCGCCGAGCACGGGGTGGCCGCCCTGACGGCGGCGCTGGTCTGCACGCGGGCCGGGCTCTCCAAGCGGTACTTCTACGAGAGCCACACCGACCGCGACACACTCCTGGTCGCCGTCCTCGAGGACCTGTTCCGGCAGGTCAACCGCGCGGTCGTCGCGGCGCTGCTCGACGCCGGTCCGACCCGGTCCGACCGTTCCCGCGCCACGATCGGCGCCCTCACCGACCTCCTCGCCGACGACCGCCGCCTGGCCCGCCTCTACGTCGAGGCCGCCGATCACCAGCCGTTGCGCCGGCACCGCAGCCACGCCTACCACCGCTACGCCGGCTTCTGGCTGCACGTCGTCCACCGCCACCCCGCGCCCGGACCGGCCGACCGCCTCGCCGCCCTGCACTT
>JBQGEH010000587.1:0-5141 GCA_052039515.1 Nakamurella sp.
GCCGACAACGCCGGCAGGTCGCAGGCCGGCGTCTGCTGCGCCGCCCGGTTCTCCTCGATGGTGGCGATGTCGAACGCGGGCAGCAGGTGCACGGTGTTCAGGCCCGCATCCGACAGCTGCTTCAGGTGCGTCATGCCCGCCGAACCCGGGTGGGTGAAGGCGAGATACGTGCCGCGCTCCGCCGCCGGCACGGTGGTGTCGCCGATGGAGAAGTCACGGACGTGCAGCTCGTAGATGCTCGAGTCCTCCGGCTGCGCCAGGGTCGGCTTCTGCAGCCGCTTCCAGCCCCGCGGCGTGAGCGAGACGTCGGTGAGGTCGGCGACCACCGAGCGGGCGGAGTTGGTCGTCAGCGCCACGCTGTACGGGTCGGTGACCGTGGTCGTCTGCACCTCACCCGCGGACGGGACGTAGACGGTGACGTCGTAGGCGTAGTTCGCCCCGACGTACCACGGCGCCAACAGCGACGAGCTCCAGACACCGTTGCTGTCCCGGCGCATCGGCAGCACCACCTCGCCCTGCGGGCCCACCGGATCGATCCGCAGCGCCACCTTCTTCGCCGTCGGCGCCCACACCTTGAACGACGGCAGGGAGAAGCGGAACACGGCGAACCGCAGCTGGGTCAGCGACAGGCCCAGCTTCGCCGCGGTGGCTCCGCTGTAGAGATCGTCCAGGACCCCCGGCAGCTGGATGCCGGTGGCGTCCACCAGCTGGCCGAGGTCGTCGAACGCGGCCACCGCCACCTGCCCGGTGAGCAGGTCGGCCAGCACCCGCGGATCGGCGTCGGCCGTCCGCAGCCGGAGGGCGTCGTATCCGGCCAGCTGTGGCCACTGCGCGGCGACGTCGGCGGGCAGTCCTGCCGGATCCAGGGTCAGCGGGATGCTGTCGCCGCCGGTGAGCGCCTCGGCGTCGACGCCCAGCCCACCCTCCGGTGCCGCGTAGAGGCGGAAGTTCCAGGTCGCCGCCTCGGCCGGCAGGTCCCAGGCCACCAGGTCACGCTGCAGCCACTGCGCCTTGCTCAGGTTCAGGTCGGCGGCGGTGGAGGCGGCGCTGGTCACGGTCAGAGCATGACTGACCGCGTCGTAGCTGAAGCGGGTGACCGCCCCGTCGGCGACGGTGAACGGGATGTTCGCCCCGTTCGCCGCGCCGCCGGCGCCGTAGTTCTCGTCGAAGCTCAGGCCGACGGTGGCCTTCGCCTCGTAGCTGCCGGCCGGGATGGACGCGGTCACGAAGGTGTAGACGCCGTCGCCGTCCGGATCCTGCAACCAGCTGCGCAGGCAGTCCGGCGACCAGTCGGCCGCGCAGCCCAGCTCGGACTGGAACGATCCGACGGCGGTGACGATCGGGGTCGGCGGCGCGGCCGTCACCCAGTGCGTGCCGTGGTCGTAGTAGAAGGTGATCTCGGCACCGCCGGCCGGGACGGTCAGCGCGATGTTGGACCCGTTGAGACCGCCACCGGCACCGTAGTTCTCGTTCCACGACCGGTCGATGGCGACCTTGTACTGGTAGTCGCCGGCCGGCAGCGTGAAGGTGCCCGACCAGACGTCGTCGGCGCGGCGGGTCAGCTGCACGGCGTCGCAGTCCGGGGACCAGTCGGCGGCGCAGCCGACCTCGGAGTTGAAGTCACCGGGCACGGACACGGCGTCGGGCTGCTCGACCGGACCACCGGGTTGACCGGGGTCGACCGTCACGACCGGGTCGCCGACCACCGCGGACGTGCCGGCGACGGACAGGTGCCCGGCGTTGTCCTCCAGCACCGCCCGGTACTCGACCACGGTGCCCTTGGCCAGACCGCGGACGTCGTGGAACACCCGGTACGGGGCGTTGTCGTCGGTGCCCAGCGGGGTCCAGGTGCCGGTGCCGGCCGGCCGCCAGGCGAAGGACACCTGGTTCAGGCCGCCCGCCGGGACCGCCACCCCGACCTCGGCGCGCCCACCCACGGTGCTGCCGGGGGCGTTGCGGAACACCATCGTGGGCGCGGCCTCCGAGGCCGGGACAGGTGCGGCCGCCTGCCACACCGCGGCCGACAGCGGCGGCACCGTGACCGTCACGCGGCCCTCGTCGTCACTGGTGATCGCCGCGGCACCGGACGGGTAGAGACCACCGAAGGCCCCGTTCGGAGTGAAGGTGTCGAAGGTCGCGGTCGCCGGCTCCTCGGAGTTGTTGGCGGCCACCACGTACTCGATCTGCTCGGTGGCGTCGACCCGGCTGAAGGCGTAGATGCCGGCGTTCTCGGACGAGTACCGGTGGATCTGCGCACCGTCGGCCAACGCCGGGTGGGTGGCCCGCAGCGCCGACAGCTCGGCGATGTGGGTGAACAGTGGGTTGTCGGTGCCGTAGTTGTCCTGCGCGGTGGTGGCGTCGGTGCCGATCAGGTCGTCGTCGTTGTAGGACGCCACCTGGCTGGCGAACATGTCCTGGCGGGCGTCCTTGTCGCCGCCGTCACCGACGAAACCCTGCTCGTCGCCGTAGTAGACGACCGGCTGACCACGGGTCAGGTACATCAACGAGTGTGCGAGTTCGTCGCGGGCGAGGAGCTCGTCCGGGTCCACCGGGTTGTCTGCGGTGGCCGCGTTCTTGATGAAGTAGCCGATGCGCCCCATGTCGTGGTTCCCGAGGAACGTCGGGGTCGAGTAGACGTTGGAATCGGTGTCGGTGTACCAGTCGTCACCGGCGAACAGGTCGCGCAGCACGTTGGTGCCCAGGCCGTTGACGAAGTTCTTCGCCTGCTCCTGGAAACCGAAGTCCAGCGTCGCCTGCAGACCGCCCTCGGTCGTGTACTTCGACATGTCGGCCGGGTCCGGGTCGTAGACCTCGCCGAACATGAAGAACTTGTCCTTGCCGACCGCGGCGGCCGCCTCGCGCATGGCGGGGGCGAACTTCTGCCAGAACTCGATGTTGACGTGCTTGACGGTGTCGATCCGGAAGCCGTCGATGCCGAACTCGGCCCAGTAGCGGTAGGTCTCGATGAGCTGGTCGGTGACGTAGGGGTTCTCGGTGAACAGGTCGTCGAGACCGACGAAGTCACCGTAGATGTCGCCTTCGGTGCCGTCGAAGCTGGCGTTGCCGCGGTTGTGGTAGTAGATCGGGTCGTTCAGCCAGGCCGGGACCTTGACCGTCGCGTCGGCCTCGGTCGGGAATGTCGGCACGTACGGGAACGACACCGCGGGGTCGAGTTCGGGGAACGTGTCGCCGCCGGCGTAGTCGCGGTCGTCGAACGCCACGCCCTCGGCGTCCTTGTACGGGACCTCGGACTTGGGGATGTAGGTCCCCGGCGTGGAGATCACGTCCGCGGTGTGGTTGGCGATGATGTCGAAGAAGACCTTCATGCCGCGGTCGTGCGCCGCGTCGATGAGGTTCTCCAGGTCCTCGTTGGTGCCCAGGTGCGGGTCGATCTGGGTGAAGTCGGTGATCCAGTAGCCGTGGTAGCCGGCGCTGACGTTCTCGCCCTCACCCTGCACCGGCTTGTTCTTGAACGACGGCGTCATCCAGACCGACGTGATGCCCAGACTCTTGAGGTAGTCGAGCTTCTCGGTGATGCCGTTGATGTCACCGCCGTGGTAGAAGCCCTTGTCCTCGGGGTCGAACCCGGTGACCAGACGCTCGTCACCGGCCGGGGTGCCCGCCGGGACCTCGTAGCCGCCGGTGTCGTTGGCCGGGTCGGAGTTGGCGAACCGGTCCGCCATCACGAAGTAGAACTGCTCGCGGCTCAGGTCGTCGCGCAGGCTGTCGCCGGCCAGGTCGGCGTCGGAGGGCTGCAACCCCGGCTGCTGCTCGGTCGGCGTCATCGCCACCAGGTGCGAGGTGTGGTCGAAGGCGACGGTGATCGCCGTCGCCGCCTCCAGCACGACGGGGATGTTGTCGCCGCCGTTCTCCACACCACCGGCGCCGTAACTGAGGTCCCAGCTGTCGTTCAGCGCGACCTTGAACGCCCAGCTGCCGGCGGGCAGCGTGAACGACGCGCTGGACGTGCCGTCGCCGTTGTCGGTGAGGTCGGTGACGGCACAGGCGGGGTCCCAGTCGGCGGCGCAGCCCAGCTCGGACTGGAAGTCACCGGCCAGCGCGGCGACCACCGCCGGGACGTCCGCCGCGGCGGGGTCCGGCGCGGCGGAGGCGGACAGGGGTCCCGCCATCGTGCCGACCAGGGTCAGGGCCACGGCGGCCGCCGTCCCGCGGCGCCACCGCCGTCCCCGTCCGGCGAAACGACGACCGAGGACAGACGACATACACACGCTCCCGACGCTGGGGTGTTTGTGAACCGTCTGTGACGCTAACCACAAGCGCATGTGAGGGCAATTCCGGTCACCCCCCTGCGTCAGAGCGGCGGGGTGACCACCCGAACGGCCTCGCCGCGTTCGTCCGGAACGTCCGGGTCCCGTCGGGGAGACAGGTGCGCGGCGACGAACTCCGCGGCCGGCACCGGCCGTCCGAGGAGGTGTCCCTGCAGCAGGGTGTTGCCGGCGGACACGAGATGTGCGGCTTGGCCCTCGGTCTCGACGCCCTCGCCGATGACGGCGACACCGAGCTCGCGGGCGATGGTGAGGATGGCACCGACCAGCGTGCGGGACCGCGCGTCGTCGGGTAGTCCGCACACCAGGCTGCGGTCGATCTTGAGCAGTGCGACCGGCATGTCGACGAGCCGGGCCAGCGACGAGTAGCCCGTGCCGAAGTCGTCGATCGCCAGCGGGTGGCCCGCCCGGTGCAACCGCGTCACCGTCTCCAGCAAGCGGGGATCGGCCAGGTGGCTCTCGACGATCTCGAGGCCGAGCCGGTCCGGGGTGAGACCCGCGGCGGCCAGCGAGGCGTCGATGACCAGCGGCAGTTCGGGATCGATGAGCTCGCGCGGGCTCAGGTTGCACAGCACCAGCTCCGGTGCGGACGCCGGGTGGTCGGAGCGCCATCGGGACAGGTCGGCCAGCGCCTGGCGGATGAGCCAGTGGCCGATCGGCACGATGGCCCCGGTCGACTCGGCGATGTCGATGAACTCGCCGGCCGGCACGACACCCCGGCCCGGTCGGGTCCAGCGCAGCAATGCCTCGGCCGCGACCACCCGGCGCCCGGCGTCGACCACCGGCTGGTAGTGGACGGCGAACTCCCGGCGGGCCAGGGCCTCGAACAGCTCGCGCTCGGTGGAGCGCCGACCG
>JBQGEH010000588.1:0-3376 GCA_052039515.1 Nakamurella sp.
GGACGATCCGCGGACCTACCTGCGGCAGGGCAGCAAGCTGTGCAGCGTTCCGTGGAGCAAGGACGTCTACTACCTCGGGTACCGCTTCAGTCGCTTCGTCGACCCGAGGAATCTCGGCTACAACGGCGGCCCGTCCTGCGACTGGCGCTCTCTGCCCGACGCGGCGCTGACGCGTTACGACGGCTCGCCGGAGATCACACTCAGCTACACCCGGGACGGGCAGCAGGTGCAGAGACGGCTGACCTACGCCGACTGGCTCGCTCTCGGCACGCCCACGCCGACCGTGGTGCCGGTCGCCTTCGCCGGACTCTCCTGGGCGCCGCCGGGACTGGCGGCAGTGCGGACGACGGTGGACGGAAAGACGGTCAGCGCACCGCTGGGGTATCCCGAGTGGAGCGCCGCTGGCCTGCCGACGCCGCGACAGCTCGCGACGCTGCCCGGAGACGGGGTGTGCAGCGCACCGGGAGTCGCCGACCTCGCCTACCGGGGAGCGACGTTCCGCGGTGTGCTGACCTTCGACCAGTGGGCCGCCAGCGGCTTCCTGTCACCGACGTGCGGCTGGCGGGACTTCCCCGACGCCCGGGTGCGCTCGACGTCGGGAAGTCCCGTGCTGGTCTTCACCTACAGCCGGGGTGGTGCGACTGCCAGTCACCAGCTCACCTACGCCGAGTGGGAGCGGATGGGCTTCCCGCAGCCGTCCTGACCTCGTCGGCCGCATCCCTCAGGGCTTGATCGTCCCGGTGCTGAGCTTGCGGGCGAGCAGCGACGCCCCGGCGACGGTGGCGGCGACCGTGATCACCGACGGCCAGGCCCCGAGCTTCTTGGCCAGCGGGTGGCTCGCGCCGAAGCCCCCGGTGTAGAGCGCACCGAGGCCGGCCGCGACCGGCCAGCTGAGCTGCTGCTTCCACTGCACCTGGGCCATCGTCCCGGCGGCGGCCAGCACCGCGCCGCCGTACTCCCGGCGGGTCTTCCGGGCGACGGCGAAGCCGCCGATGAGGCCGACGGTGGTGAAGACTTCCGGGGGCACCCGCATGTCCGCTCCTTCTCCAGGTGGGGCTGTCGAACCTACCGGTGCCCACCCGACCCGGCCGCCACCCGGCGACCGAGGCCCGGACTCACGTCCGCGCGTAGGCCCGCAGGATCTCCCGGGCCTGGGCGGCCGGCAGCCGCGGGTGCGGCAGGTAGCTCTGCACGACCAGCCCGTCGAGCAGAGCGACGAACTCGATCGCCTGCCGTGCCGGATCGGTGACCCGCAGCGTGCCGTCGGCCGCCCCCCGCTCGAGCAGCGTCGCGACCAGGTCGTGCAGGTCACGGTAGATCTCCGACTGCCACGCGCCGTACCGCGGCACGTGCGAGGCCAACGCCCAGAAATCCAGCCACAGATGCCAGTGCTGCCGCGCCCGGTCGTCCGAACCGACCAGTCCGTCGATCAGCAGGTCCAGGCCCGCCGCACCGGTGGCGGCGTCCCGGGCCGCCGTCGTCACGGGCGCCGAGAACGAGACCATCTCCTCGGCCAGCACCCCGGCGAGCACCTCGTCGATCCCGTCGAAGTGGTACGTCACCGTCCCCAGGGCCACCTCGCCGGCCCGGGCGACGTCACGCATCGTCGTCGCCGACAGGCCCTGATCCGCGATCAACGACCGCGCCGCCTCGATGATCATCTGCCGCCGGACCTCGGGCGGCTGCCGCCGCCGGGGACCGGGCGGGGCTGTCTGCTGGGTCACGTTCTCGGGACTCTTCCGTCGGCGGCGGGGACGCGCTACTGTGCTAATCGTACGATCGAACGATAAGGCGTGCAAGACCCCGGCGCCCCGCGCGACGTGCTCTGACGAGGGGAAACCGGTGTACCTGCTCCGCAAGCCGATCTTGGCCCTGTCCGCGTCGGACAAGGTCCGCGACGTCATCACCCGCGCCCCGGTCACCCGCGCCGTGGTCGACCGCTTCATCCCCGGGGCGACCGTGGCCCAGGCGGTGGACTCCGTCAGCGACCTCCGCTCGGCCGGCCTCCAGGTCACCCTGGACTACCTCGGCGAGGGGGTCACCGACACCGCCGGCGCCGCCGCCACCGTTGCGGCCTACCTGGAGCTGCTGCGCTCACTCACTGCGCGCGGTCTGGTCGAGGGCGCCGAGGTGTCGGTCAAACTCTCCGCGGTCGGTCAGGCGCTGCCGGACGGCGAGTCCCTGGCGCTGGCCAACGCCCGCACCATCGTCACCGCCGCCTACGCCGCCGGAGCCCGGGTCACCCTCGACATGGAGGACCACCCGACCATCGACTCCACGCTGCGGGTGCTGCACACGCTGCGCGAGGAGCAGCCCGACGTCGGCGTCGCCATCCAGGCGATGCTGCACCGCACCCCGCACGACCTCGAGTCGCTGGTCGGCCCGGGCTCCCGTGTCCGGCTGGTCAAGGGCGCCTACAACGAGCCCGCGTCGGTCGCGCACCAGGACCCGGCCGAGGTCGATCTCGCCTACGTGCGCGCCATCCGGCAGCTGATGGCCGGTGAGGGCTACCCGATGATCGGCAGCCACGACCCGCGGCTGGTCGAGATCGCCGGTGAGCTCGCGTCCGAGCACGGTCGCAAGGCCGGCGACTACGAGTACCAGATGCTGTTCGGCATCCGTCCGGACGAGCAGCGCCGCCTCGCGCGCGAGGGTCACACCGTCCGGGTCTACGTGCCCTACGGCGAGGACTGGTACGGCTACTTCACCCGCCGCCTCGCCGAGCGCCCGGCCAACCTGCTGTTCTTCCTGCGCTCGCTCGCCAGCCGCAGCTGAGCCACCCACACCTCCCCGACCTGCCCCGATACCCGCTAGGAGCCCCCGTGGACGCCATCACCACCCCGCCCGCCCCGGTCAACGAGCCGGTCCGCAACTCCGCTCCGGGCAGCCCGGAGCGGGACGACCTCACCGCGGCGCTCGCCACCTTCACCGACGCCCGGGAGCTGCCCGCGGTCATCGGCGGGAAGGTCGCCCTCGGCGGCGGCGCCCGCTTCGACGTGACCGCCCCGCACGACCACGCCCGGGTGCTCGGCACCTCCGCGCACGCCACCGCCGCCGACACCACCGCCGCGATCGACGCCGCGATGGCCGCAGCCCCCGCGTGGCGCGAGCTGTCCTTCGACGACCGCGCCGCGGTCATCCTCCAGGCCGCCGACCTGCTGTCGGGACCGTGGCGGGCCCGGATGAACGCGGCCACCATGCTCGGCCAGGCCAAGACCGCCTACCAGGCCGAGATCGATTCGGCCTGCGAGCTGGCCGACTTCTGGCGCTTCAACGTGCACTTCGCCCGGCAGATCATCGCCGAGCAGCCGATCGCCAACGCCCCCGGCATCTGGAACCGCAGCGACCACCGGCCCCTCGAGGGCTTCGTCTACGC
>JBQGEH010000589.1:0-2518 GCA_052039515.1 Nakamurella sp.
GCGTCCAGGGCCGCCTCGAACGCCTCACGCGTCCACTCCTCGGTCAGCGCCCGGCGCATCAGGTCGGCCTGGGTGGGCGGCGCCATGCCACCGATCGGCTGGTCCTCGTCGAGGTTGGTCGGGAACGCGTACCCCTCGGCGGACGCGGCGATCACGTTGTCCAGAGCGGACTCCGGCGTTTCGGAGCGCTTGGCCTCGAGCAGCACCGGGAACAGGGCGCTGCACATCGCGACCCGGTCGACCGACTCCATCGCCCGGCCGAACGGCGACGAGACCTGCAGCAGGTTGGCCATCCGGCGCACGTCGGACGAGACGTTGGTGCCCGCCCCGTGGAACAGCGCGGGGTTGAAGAAGGCGGCGTCGCCCTTCTCCAGCGGCAGCTGCGTGTAGTGGGCCAGGAAGTACTCGGTGAACTCCGGCAGGTGGAACGCGAGGTACCCCGGCTCGTACTGGTGCGAGTACGGCAGGTACAGGGTCGGTCCCGTCTCGATCGGCATGTCGCAGTGCGCGACCGCGCCCTGCAGGGTCAACGCCGGGGACAGCCGGTGCACCTGCGCCGGGAACCGGGCGGCCTGGGCGGCGTCCATGAACCCGAGGTGGTAGTCGCGGTGGGCGGTCTGGGCCTGACCGCCGGGGTTGACCACGTTGACCTGGGAGGTGACCTGGTAGCCCGGCCCCAGCCAGGCCTCGCTGATCAGCGCGATGACGTCGTTGGCGTAGTACGCGGCGAAGACCTCGGGCGCGGCCACCGCCAGCTTGTCCAGCGCCCCCCACACCCGGTCGTTGGCACCGGGCTTGCCGAAGTGGTCGCCCTTGGCCGTGCCGGCGGCCTTCTCCGCGTCGATGCGGGCGTGGAACGCCTCGGTGGCCCGGTCCACCACCGACAGGTCGGCGAAGGCGCGCTTGAACACGACGATGCCGGGACCGTCGGTCAGGGCTCGCATCAGCTCGGCCTGCACCTCGCGCCGGCCGTCGGCGGAACCGACGGCGGCACGCAGCTTCTCGCCGTAGATCAGCACCTTGCGGTCCACGGCGTCGGCGTACGGGTAGTCCGCGAGGTCCGTCTGCTGCTCGACGATCGCGACGAAGTCGTCCAGCGAGCAGTCGGCGGCGGACAGCCAACGCGTGGTGCGGGTGGTGGTCGGGGCGGTCATGGCGGCTCCTCGGTGAACGGCGGGACCTGTCGAGCGTGGCCGATCCCGCCGTCCGCCGTCAACGGAAGCGACCCGTCAAAAACCCGTCATCGCGGCGGATCGGCCATCGCCGGTCGCGGTCCCAGCCCGATGGCGCGGTAGACGTCGTCGACGAGCGCCATGGTGGCGACGGAGTCGTCCGCGTCGGTGGGGAACGGGACTCCGTCGCGGACCGCCGCGGTGAATGCCGCCAACTGGTAGGTGTAGCTGGTGCGGTCGCCGTGGTGCTCGGTGCGCTCCCCGTCCCCGGTGGTGACGACGACCCGGTCGTCGCCGCGCTGGTACAGGAAGTCCGGGACGAACACCGCTCCGTCGGTCCCGGTGACCCGCAGCGACATGTCCCACGGCGCGTCCATGCTGCACCGGGCGCGTCCGCTCGCCCCGGACGGGAACTCGAGCTGCGCGTCCGCCCAGACGTCGACGCCGGGGGCCCCCGCCCGCTCGGCACCGGTGGCCGCCACCAGACGTGGTGCACCACCGGCGAACTCGCCCAGGACACGGTGCGCGTGCAGCGCGTAGCAACCGACGTCCATCAGCGCGCCGCCCGCGAGCTCGAACGACCACCGGGGGTCGTCCGCATCGGGCGCCGGCATCGCCATCGTGCTCTCGACGGCGCGCACGGTGCCGATCGCACCGGTCCGCACCACCTCGAGCAGCCGCTGCATCATCGGGTGGTAGAGGTAGTGGAACCCCTCGAACACCACCAGGGACCGCCCCCGCGCGAGGTCGCGCACGGTCGCGGCCTCCGCGGCGTTGGCGGCGAACGGCTTCTCGGTGAGCACGTGCTTGCCGGCCAGCAGGGCGGCCCGGTTCCACGGGGCGTGCAGGCTGTTGGCGAGCGGGTTGTAGACCGCTTCCACCTCGGGATCGGCGATGACGTCGGCGTAGGTGTCCAGGACCCGCTCGACCCCGTGCGTTCGTGCGAACGCCTCGGCGCGGCTGCGGTCCCGGGCCGCGACGGCGACCAGCCGGGCGCCGGTCACCCGCGCCGGTACGACGATGGACGACTCACTGATGCGTGCGGCGCCGAGCACGCCGATACGGAGGGGCTCCACCGATGATCTCCTCGCGACCGTGATGCCGTGCCGGGCCGGCACGGACGCGCCCATGTTGACACATCCGTCAGAAAGACCTCAGACTCGCCGCCGTGGGCCACCCCTACCCGATCCGCGAGATCGCCCGGCAGTCCGGGCTGAGCGAGGCCACCGTCGACCGGGTGCTGAACCACCGGCCGGGGGTGCGCGCCAGCACGGCCGCCAAGGTCGCACAGGCGGTGGTGGACCTCGACCGGCAGCGCTCCCAGCTCCGGCTGAACGGCCGGACCT
>JBQGEH010000590.1:0-2815 GCA_052039515.1 Nakamurella sp.
GCGACGGCCGGCCACAGATGGAAGAGCACCCCGATGGCGACGACGAAGAAGGCGGCACCGTACAGCGGGGCGCGCAGACGGCACCGGAGGGTGGCCGCCCAGTCGTGCAGACCACGGAGCCGCATGGCCGCAGACTACTGCTCAGCACCCGCCGGTGACCGCGCGCGCCCCTGGTCGCCGCGCGGCGTCTCGGCCCGGCAACGGTCGGGGGTTGAACGTCACCAGGATGCGGTGGCCGGTCAGGACCGAGTCGCGACCGGGTCGGGTGGATCCGACGAGGGTCAGGGCATCGTGACGGTGGCCAGGCTGCGGGCCGGGATCGTCACCTGCAGGGTGCGGTCCCCGTCCTGCAGGTTCACGGTGCGGGTCCGGCCGTCCTGCGAATAGAGGACGACAACCCGCCGGCCGCCGGGGTTGTCGAAGGCGACGGCGGTGACGGTGTCCCGTCCGCTGCGGTCGGCGTCGAAGCGGACCGCGCCAGGATCGACGTAGCGGCTCAGGTGCCCCAGGGTGTAGTACTCGGCGTTGCGGGTGATGGCCGCGGTCCGGCTGTCCACCGTCACCACGCCCGAGCAGGTCGAGCAGCCGCCCCGGTGTGGGCCATTGTCCTCATCCAGCGCCAGATTCCAGGTGACCACGGAGGACGACCCGGCCGCTATCGAGTCGATGACCAGGTTCCGGGCGTGCCAGCCCAGGGTGTCCGAGAAACGCTGTGCGGCACTGTCCCCGGCTGCTGCAGAGCCGGAGCATTCGGTGACCATCAGCATGGGCGTCGCGTCCGCGAACGCGCGCATGTCGGACGGCTGCCCGGCGTAACAGTGGAACGCCAGCCCGGCCAGGTGTGGGGCCGCCGAACTGGCCAGCAGGGTGCGGGCCATGTCGTCGCCGGTGCGCCAGTTGTGGTCGTAGCCCAGCAGGCGGGTCGGCAGCCCCTGGGCCGAGAGGGCCGGCGCCAGCGCGTTGATCAGCCTGATCTGCTGCCACGCGGTCATCGGCATGCCCGGGTAGTCCGGCGGCGAGTACATCGGCTCGTTCTGGAGGGTCAGGTAGTCCAACGGCACCCCGGCCTCCCGATAGGCGGTGACGGTCCGCACCAGGTAGTCGACGTAGGCCTGCTCGTAGGCCGTCCCGGTGCGCAGCCGGCCGCCGACGAGCGAGTCGCCCGCCTTCATCCACGCCGGTGCGCTCCAGGGTGTGCCGATGATGGTGAGACGGCCGGAGATCTGCCGCGCCTGCCGGACCAACGGGAGCACGGTGGTGCCGTCCCGGCCGAGCGAGAAGTGGTCCAGGGCGAAGTCCCGCCGACCGGTGGGGATGTCGTCGTAGGTGAAGTGACTGCCGGACACGAACTCCGAGCCGCCGAGGGGTTCCCGGAGCAGGCTGAGGCCGAGACCGTCGGTGGGGGAGAACAACTCGGTCAGCAAGGCAGCCTGCTGGGTGGCGGGGAGCGCCTGTAGGGCGATGGCGGAGGATTCCGTCAGCGACGCGCCGAAGCCCACCATCGTCTGTCGTCGTCGTTCCGGGTGCAGGGTGACGACGACGTCGGCTGCGGTGCCCGGGGTGACGACCCGGACGGAGGTCGGCGCGAACGCCCGGTCTCCGTCCGCGCTGGTGACGACGGCCGCCGCGACCGGCGCTGGGGTGCTGGGCAGCAGCGTCATGGTGATTGCCCCGACGACCGGCAGGACCCAGCGGCGGGCCAGTCGTGACAGACCGCCGCGCACCCAGGTACTACCAAGCGTGACGCCCATTGACTGAATGTAACGCTCCGTGAGCGGTTCTGGGTATCGCTCATCCCGGTGGCCTCGTCCGGGAACGACGGCCGGAGCCGTCCAGCGGGTGGCTGGACGACTCCGGCGCGCGGTGCCGATGGCGATGAGGCACGACCTCCGTCGCGGTCGGATCGGTCAGAGGGCCGGGAGGGCCGCCGCGAGCAGCGGCGCCACCTGGCGGGCGTAAACCGTGGAGACGTGACTGTTGTCGCGGTAGACCAGGGCGTTGCCCAGCACGGCCGGGCACTCGGTCGGCCCACAGAACCAGGCGGTCGGGTCGACGACCGAGATCCCGGCTCGTTGCGCCGCCGCTGTTGTCGCCGTCCGCCGCTGCGGGTCGCTCTGTCCGGCGTCCGTGGGAAAGGCGCAGGCCTGGGCGTCGGACAGATGGGCGGCAAGGCATTTGGGGATGTCCTTCCGCGGGAAGGGGGTGTCCGCGATCATGACGATCGTCGCGCCGGTGCTCTGCAACCGGGCGAGGGTGGTGTCCACACCGGTCGACCAGCGGGCGGCGAAGTCGCCCTCGCGCTCGGAGAAGATCGCGGCGGATACCACGATCATCGCCGGGCGCTCGGCGGCCACCCGCTCCCACACCTTGGTCCGCCAGTCGTAGCACTCGGTGTAGTCCCGCTGCAGCTGGTTGTTGACCAGCTGGACGTCGTACAGCGGGCAGGCGCCCTTGGTGAGGTTGATGAGCCGCCAATCCTGGGTCGGAGCGATCTCCTGCAGTGCCGGCAGCCACTGGTGGGCGTGGGAGTCGCCGAGCAGCATGACCGTCCGTGAGCCGTTCTCGGTCCCTCCGGCGACGCAGGTCCCGGAGCCGTTCTCGCTCAACTCGGGCGAGACGATGCGGGCGTGGCAGCTCTGACCGTCGGCGGCCGCGAGATCGGGTGCGTCGCGGACGGCGTCGTCGAGCGAGGGTGAGAGGTTCCCCGGGACCGGCCCGGTGGCCGCCACGGACACGACGTCCACCCGCCCGCTGTCGACGGCGACCACGGCCGCCTGACGGCTGGGGTCACCGGTCGCCGGTCCGAGGGTCTGGA
>JBQGEH010000591.1:0-1598 GCA_052039515.1 Nakamurella sp.
CGAGGGGTACCTGGCGACCGTGCTGCCGGACGTGAGCTACCGACGCACCGGGACGTCCTACGAGGTGACGGGCACCGGCGCCTGCCGCACCTGACACCGACGGGCGGGAGCGCACCGCCGCGCCGGGTAACGTCCCGGGCATGCCCGCTCCCGAGACCCCACCCGACGTCGCCCGACTGGACGGCCGCGCCGACGACCGGCTCCGTCCCGTCACGTTCACCCGCGGTTTCCAGCTGCACCCCGCCGGGTCGGTGCTGGTCGAGTTCGGCGGCACCAAGGTGTTGTGCGCCGCCTCGGTGACCCAGGGGGTGCCGCGCTGGCGCAAGGGCAGTGGCCTGGGGTGGCTCACCGCCGAGTACGCCATGCTCCCGTCCTCCACCCACGACCGCAACGACCGCGAGTCGGTCAAGGGTCGCGTCGGCGGCCGCACCCAGGAGATCAGCCGGCTGGTCGGCCGCTCACTGCGTGCCTGCATCGACCTGGCCGCGCTGGGCGAGAACACCATCGCCATCGACTGCGACGTCCTGCAGGCCGACGGTGGCACCCGCACCGCGGCGCGCACCGGCGCCGACGTGGCGCTGGCCGACGCGGTCACCGGGCTCGGCGCCCCCGGGGCGCGGGCCGCCCCGCAGCCGCTGAGCTGCCAGGTCGCCGCGGTGTCGGTGGGTGTCGTCGGGGGCCGGGTCCGGCTGGACCTGCCCTACGAGGAGGACTCGCGTGCCGAGGTCGACATGAACGTGGTCGCCACCGACACCGGCACGATCGTCGAGGTGCAGGGCACCGGCGAGGGCGCGACGTTCTCGCGCAGCACGATGAACGCGATGCTGGACCTCGCGCTGGCCGGGATCGAGGACCTGACCGCGAAGCACCGGGACGCGCTCGCCGCGCCCTACCCGAAGCCGCTACCGGAGAAGCGCCGATGAGCCGCGTCCTGCTGGCCACCCGCAACCGCAAGAAGCTCGCTGAGCTGCAGCGCATCCTGGGTGAGCAGGTCACGGTGCTGGGACTGGACGACGTACCGGCCTTCCCCGAGCAGCCCGAGACCGGCGCCACCTTCGAGGAGAACGCGCTCGACAAGGCGCTGCAGGCGGCACGCGAGACCGGTGAGATCGCGTTGGCCGACGACTCCGGGTTCTGCGTGGACGCGCTCAACGGGATGCCCGGCGTGCTGTCGGCCCGCTGGTCGGGTGCGCACGGCGACGACCCGGCCAACACCGCGCTGCTCCTCGCCCAGCTGCGCGACGTCCCCGACGACCGCCGCGGCGGCTCCTTCGTGTGCGCGCTGGCGCTGGCCGTCCCGGGCGGGGAACACCGGGTGGTGCGCGGCGAATGGCGCGGCCGGGTGCTGCGGGAGGGGCGCGGCAGCAACGGCTTCGGCTACGACCCGGTGTTCGCCCCGGACGACGCAGACGGCCGGTCCAGCGCCGAGCTCAGCCCCGCCGAGAAGGACGCGCTGTCCCACCGCGGACGCGCCACCGCGCTGATGCTGCCGCTGCTGCGGGAGGCGCTGGGGGTTGCCGGGTAGGCGGCAGGGGTACCTGCCAGACCGGACGAGAGAACGTCTGGCTGCCGTGACCGGCGGTCGGCACGAGAGGAGC
>JBQGEH010000592.1:0-1673 GCA_052039515.1 Nakamurella sp.
GCGCGCTGGCGGCGCGCGCGTGCGACGACCGATCCGACAGGAGCTCGATGAGCATCACCGACGTCACCGCCCGGATCTCGCAGATCCAGGCGCAGCTCGCCCTGCTGCCGGGTGCCACGGGCGTCCGCGCGACCCCGGGCGCGTTCACCGACGTGCTGTCCCGCACGTCCACGCCCGCGTCGACCACCACGACGTACGTCCCGGGCGCGGCACCCGCCGCAGCCGGCGCGACGGGGTCGGTCAAGGGCGACCAGGTGGTCACCCGGGCCCTCGAGCTCGTCGGGCTCCCCTACGTCTGGGGTGGCACCGACCCCGAGCGCGGCGTCGACTGCTCGGGACTCGTGCAGTCGGTCTACTCGACCTTCGGGATCGACCTGCCGCGACTGTCCGCGGACCAGGCCCGGGCCGGCACGCCGGTGGGGAGCATGTCCGAGGCGCTGCCGGGCGACCTCATCGCCTGGGACAACTCCAGCCGCAACGTCGGCGCCGACAACATCGCGATCTACATCGGCAACGGGATGATGATCGAGGCGCCCCGTCCCGGTGGCGAGGTGCAGGTGGTGCCGGTGACGACACCGCCCGACTTCATCCGTCGCATCCTCACCGACCCGGCGCCCTTCGCGACCGCACCGGCCGTTACGTCGCCCCTGGCCCGCACGTCCTCGACGACCACGCTCCCGGCCACCGCGCTCCCGGCCACCGGCGCGACGGTGCCGGCCGGCACCCCCTTCGCCGACCTGTTCCACCGCGCGGGCGCCACCCACGGCGTCGACCCGGCCCTGCTCGCGGCCGTCGCACGGCAGGAGTCGGGCTTCGACCCGGGTGCGGTGAGCCCCGCCGGCGCCCAGGGGCTGATGCAGCTCATGCCCGGAACCGCCCGGGGCCTCGGCGTCGCCGACCCGTTCGACCCGGCCCAGGCCGTCGACGGCGCCGCCCGCCTGCTCGACGACCTGCTGACCCGTTTCGGCTCCGCCGAGCTGGCGCTCGCTGCCTACAACGCCGGGCCGGGTGCGGTCCTGCGCTACGACGGGATCCCGCCCTACCCCGAGACGCGCGCCTACGTGCAGTCCGTCATGACCAGCTGGCAGGGAGCCGCATGACCATCACTCCGTCCATGGCACCGTCCGCCACCCCGTCCACCGCTGCGGTGCCGGGCCCGGCAGCTGCGACCTCGGCGACCCCTCCCGCTGCCGACGACGCCGCGTCGCAGGGCGGCTTCGCCGCGCTCGTGGCGCAGCTCCTCGAGGACACCTCCGCCGAACCCCCGGCAGCGCCCGCCGGGCCGGCGGCGAGCGACGTCGCCGCGGTGGACGAGGTGGTGGGAGAGGCGACGGAGCCGGCGGAGTCGTCGGTCCCGCCGACCGCAGCGCGCGCCCCCGTCGTCCCGCCCCTGCCGGCGATGGTCCCTGCGGCGCCGGGTGCCGGGGGAGAGGGCGCGACGCCCGGCGGTCGACGTCCTGTCGACGGTGCAGCCGCTGCCGCACCGGCCGACGTCATGGGTCGGACGATCGCCGGTGCACCATCGTCCGACACCGTGGCCGGCGCCGCGACACCACCGATCGGCGAGCCCGCCACCCCGCCCGCCACCCAGTCCGCCCCCCAGCCGGGCACTGAACCAGTGCTGGAGCCGACCGGCCAGGCCGATGGGCAGCCCGCGGGCCAGCTCACCGCGG
>JBQGEH010000593.1:0-14673 GCA_052039515.1 Nakamurella sp.
GGTCGCCGACACCCTGGTCGACGAGAGCGCGGTGCGGTACCAGGTGCTCTGCCGGACCCACCACCGCAACGGCGATCTCGGGCCCCCGGAGACCCACCACACCGACGAGGCGCAACTGCGGATGGAGTGGCCGGGGCTGTCCGGCGCCTAGACTGGGGGGTCGGCGCAGCGCACCCCCGTCGGGAACGAACCGGCCGCCTGCCGCGTTGAACCACCCGGTACATCACGATCACAGGAGGAACCGCCATGGCCGATCGCGTCCTGCGCGGCAGCCGTCTCGGAGCGACCAGCTACGAGGCCGACCGCAACCACGACCTCGCCCCGAGGCGCACCGCCACCTACCACTGCCCGCGCGACCACGACTTCACCGTGCCGCTGGCCGACGACGCCGAGGTCCCCGCGTCGTGGGACTGCCGCATGCACGGCCAGGAGTCCAAGCTGGTCGACGGCTCGGTGCCGGACGTGAAGAACGTCAAGCCGCCGCGCACGCACTGGGACATGCTGCTGGAGCGCCGGTCGGTCGAGGAGCTCGAGGAGATCCTGGCCGAGCGCCTCGCCGAGCTGCACAGCCGCCGCGGCATCGTCAGCTGACCGCACCCGTCACGTCGAACGGCCCGCCCCCGGATCACCGGGGACGGGCCGTTCGTTCGTCCGGGGTCAGTTCCCGACGCGGATGACCGGGTTGCGGCGGGACTCCCGCACGCTGTGGGTCAGCTGCGCGAGCCGCTGCTTGACCCCCCAGTAGGTGATCTTGACCAGCGCCTCGCGGATGATGCTGCCGCTCATCTTCGAGGCGCCGATGGCGCGCTCGGTGAAGGTGATGGGCACCTCGATGACGATGAAGCCCTCCTGGACCGTGCGCCACGCCAGATCGACCTGGAAGCAGTACCCGTGCGACTCGATGGTGTCCAGCGGCAGCGCCCGCAGCACCTCGGCCTTGTAGGCGCGGTAGCCGGCGGTGATGTCGTGCAGACCGACACCCAGCGCGAGCCGGGCGTAGAGGTTGGCCGCCTTGGACAGCACCATCCGGTGCACCGGCCAGTTCACGACGTGGCCGCCGGCGACGTAGCGGGAGCCGATGACGAGATCGCCGACGCTGGTGGCGCCGAGGATGCGGGGCAGGTTCTCCGGCGCGTGGGAGCCGTCGGCGTCCATCTCGACGAGAATGCCGTAGCCGTGCTCGAGGCCCCACTGGAAGCCGGCGATGTAGGCCTTGCCGAGCCCGTTCTTGGCCGTGCGGTGCAGCACGTGCACCCGGTCGTCGGCGGCGGCGCGGGCGTCGGCCAGCGCTCCGGTGCCGTCCGGGCTGTTGTCGTCGACCACGAGGACGTCGACCTCGGGGGCCGAGGCGTGGATCCGGTCGAGGATCAGCGGCAGGTTCTCGAGCTCGTTGTAGGTCGGGACGATGACCAGGACCCGGGGGGTCTCGGTGGCTTCGGGCATGACTACAACACACCTTCCTGGGACGGGGAGTGGGCATCGGTGCCGCGCGACGGGCGCGTCCGGTGTCGGACCAGCGCCAGTGCCAGGGCCAACGGGGTCTGGGCGGTGAGCAGCCATTCGACCGGACCGCCCAGGACAGTACCGGGCGTTCTGTCGGAATTGAGCCCGATTTCGGGTGTGAGATACCCGGGAGTGAACAACCCGATGGTCGACTCGACGTGCCCGTCGGAGCGGATGACCGCCGACACCCCGCTGGTCGCGGCGATCAGCACGTCCCGGCCGTTCTCGACGGCGCGGACCCGGCTCATCGCCTGCTGCTGCCAGGTCTCGTCGGTGTAGCCGAAGGTGGCGTTGTTGGTCTGCACGACCAGCAGCTGAGCGCCGCCGTCCACGACGTCGCGGACCAGGCCGTCCTCGACGATCTCGAAGCAGATGACGTCGCCGACGTCCACCCCGGCGATGGAGAGGTTGCCGGGCGTGGTGCCGGGCAGGAACTCCCCGCGGAGCAGGTCGACCTTGTCGGAGAACACCCGGAAGAAGCTGCGGAACGGCATGTACTCGGCGAACGGCACCGGGTGCCGCTTGGTGTAGGTCTGGCCGGGCCCGGTCACCGGGTCCCAGACGATGCCCTGGTTGAGGTTGCGCAGCGGGTCGTCGGTGCCGACCACCGCGCCGACCAGGATCGGCACGCCGATGTCGGCGGCCGCGTCGGAGATGACGGCGGCGGCGTCGGCGTTGCGGTACGGGTCGATGTCGGAGCTGTTCTCCGGCCAGACGACGAACGACGGCCGCGGCGCGGTGCCGGCCCGGACCGCCGCGGCCAGCTCGTGCGTCCGGGCGGCGTGGTTGTCCAGCACGGCGCGGCGCTGGGCGTTGAAGTCCAGGCCGGCCCGGGGCACGTTGCCCTGGATGACCGCGACCCGCTCCGGCGGATCGGTGGTGGTGTCCTGCTCGGTGAGCAGGCCCGCGGCGCCGACGGCGAACGGCAGCACGGCGACCACGGCCGCGGCCGCCCAGCGGCGGGTGGCCGCCCGGTCGGCCAGCAACCGGCGGACGGTCTCGGCCGCGCCGAAACCGACCAGGGCGGTGAGGAAGCCCAGTCCCGCCGAGCCGATCAGCGACGCGGCGGGCAGCAGCGGACCGTCGGGCTGGGTGAACGCCACCGCCCCCCACGGGAAACCACCGAACGGGAACCGGGCGCGCAGCGCCTCGCCGAGGATCCAGGCGGCCGCCCCGAACAGCGGCCAGAGTGGCAGCCGACGGGTGGCCGCGGCGATCAGCATCCCGGCCGGCATGACCAGCAGCGCCTCCGCGGTGGCCAGCGCGAGCCACGGCAGCGCGCCGACGTACACCCCGGACCAGCTGAGCAGCGGGACGTAGTAGGTGAGCCCGGCCAGCAACGACAGGCCGGCCGCCACCCGCAGCCGGCGGCCGTGCAGGACGGCACCGAGCAGGCCGAGCCCCAGGATCGCCGACCACCACCAGGTGCGGGGCGCGGTGCCCAGGTAGAGCGCGCCACCGGCGGCCAGCGCGCCGAGGAGGCGCAGGCCCCCGGTGCCGCGCACCGACCGCCACCGGGCCGCCCAGCGGCGTCCGATGACCGTGTCCCGGAAGGCGGGTGGGCCGGCGCCCGCGGGGTCGCCCGGCTGGGCGCGCAGGGTCGGTGAGGCCATCCGGCCAGCCTAACGGCGGCGGCTCGGCGGCAGGCCGGGACGGGCACGGTCACCCCCGCCCCTCACGGACGGCGACGGTAGGGTGACCCGCACGACCGGGGCGGCGCCCCGGTGACCGAGCGGCGGCCGCGGACGGGCGCCGGGACGAGCGGAGACACGACCCCATGGACCACCACCTGTTGCTCGCCTACTGCACCGGCCGGCCGGGCGCAGAGCAGGCCGAGACCGGGCACGGGCACGATCAGGTGCTGGTCAACGGCGAGGCGTTCGCCGTCTTCGGCCCGGAGATCGGCACCGTCACGCTGAAATGCGGCCGCGACGGCGACGAGGCCCAGTGGTGGCGCGACGCCTACCCCGACGACGTGCTCATCGCGCCCTACATCGGCCAGTACGGCTGGAACACCTTCTCGCTGTCGGCCGACATCGACGACGCCGAGTTCTACCGGGCGGTGGACGTCTCCTACGCCGACGTCGTGCAGCGCGAGCAGGCGGCCGGCGGCGGACCGGACACGGACGTCAGCGGGGCAGCGACGAGCTGACCAGCAGCCCGGCGTCGAACGCGACCCGGCCGGCCGCGACGGTGGCCACGCACTCCGGGTCGGCGGCGTCCGGCCCGAGGTCGGGCAGCAGCGGCACCCGGGAGCGCGGGTCGGTGGACCACCGCTGGGCGAGCTCCGCCGCCTCCGGACGTACCAACGGCCCGGTGCGCCAGATCGCCAGGTCGGCCGGTGCGCCGACGGTCAGCACCCCCCGTTCGGTCCGTCGGGCCGCCCGCTGCGCGCCCCGGGTGTGGGCGGTGAAGGCCGCCCGCGGCGTCACCCCGGAGCCCGGGGTGCGGTGGTTCACCGCCGCGCGCACCGCCGCCCACGGCTCGGCCGGGGTGACCGGGGCGTCGGAACCGAACGCGAGGGTGACGCCGGCCGCGGCGATCGCCGCGAAGGGGTTCATCGGCCGGGCCCGCTCGGCACCCAGCCGCTGCACGTAGACACCGGCCTCCCCGCCCCACAGCGCGTCGAAGAGCGGCTGCACGCTGGCCACCGCTCCGCAGCGGGACAGCGTGTCGATGTCCTCGGCGGTGATCATCTCGGCGTGCTCGACCCGCGGGACCACGGCCGCGAGGGGCAGCGTCCCGCCGAGGATCTCCGCGGCCCGCCGGAGCCCGGCGGTGACCGCGGCGACCGCATCGTCACCGATGGCGTGGAAACCCGGTTGCACCCCGGCCCGGGCGCAGGCGACGAGGTGGTCGCGGATCTGGTCGTCGGTCAGGTACCGGACACCGGTGCCGGCGGCGTCGGCGTAGGGCGCGTGCAGGGCCGCGGTGCGCGACCCGAGGGCGCCGTCCACCGACAGGTCACCGCCCAGGGCGTGCGCGCCGGTCCGCTCCAGCAGGGCGGTCGCCTCGGCGGGGTCGGTGACGGCGGCGCCCAGGTAGGCCCGGACGGCGACCGGGGTGTCCAGGGCGAGCAGTCCGGCCAGGTCGGCCAGCGCCCGGTCGTCACCGAACGCGCACTCGTGCACCTCGACGATCCCGCGGGACGCGGCGTGATCCAGGAACGCGCGTTGCGCGGCGGCCCGGTCGGCGTCGGACAGCAGCGCACGGGCGAGCCGGCGGGCCTCGTGGTGGCTGTCCTGGGTGAGCGGCCCGTCGGGTGAGTGGCCGACGCGGCCGGGGTCGAGGCGCTCCCCCAGCGCCGAGGACACCAGCGCGGAGTGCACGTCGATGCGGGACAGGTAGGCGGGCCGGCCGCCGACGGCGGCGTCGATCTCGGCGCGGCTGGGTGGCCGCCGCTCCGGCCACGCGGCGTCGTCCCAGCCGTGTCCCCAGATCGCGGTGGCGTCGGTCGCGGCGGCGTGCGCGCGGAGCAGGTCCAGCGCCTCGGGAAGGCTTTGGGCGCCGCGCAGGTCGAGGCCGGCGAGGGCGAGACCGGCGTCGGTGCAGTGCACGTGGGCGTCGACGAAGGCGGGTGCCACGAACAGCCCGTCCAGGTCGACGGTCTCGTCGACGTGCCCGGCCTGCTCGACGCCGGTGTCGGGGCCGATCCAGCTGACGACGCCGTCGGTGATCGCGAGGCAGGTGGCGTGGGGTTCGACCGGATTGTGGATCCGGCCGCCGCGGAACAGGGTGGTGGTCATCGCGTCCAGTTCAGCACGCGCGCGCCGCGGGGCGGTACGCGGCCGTCCGACCGGAACCCTCCTGCCGCGCGTGCCGATCTGGGACGATGACCCGGTGAGCACAGAGACCACGCGCCTCGACGATCTCGACCATCCCCGCAGCGACGACGGCCTGACCCAGGCCCAGGTCGCCGACCGCGTCACCCGCGGGCTGGTCAACGCCACCGACCGGACGTCGACCCGCTCGGTGTGGGAGATCATCCGCACGAACGTGATGACCCGGTTCAACGCGATCCTGGGTGCGCTGTTCGTCCTCATCCTCATCGCCGGCAGCCCGATCGACGGCCTGTTCGGCGTCGCGCTCATCGTCAACTCGGCGATCGGCATCGTCCAGGAGATGGCGGCGAAGCGGAAGCTGGACCGGCTCGCGCTGCTCAACGCCCCGACCACCACCGTGGTCCGCGAGGGGCGGGTGTCCACCGTCCCGACCGGCGACGTCGTCCTCGACGACCTCATCGAGCTGCGGGCGGGCGACCAGGTCCCCGCGGACGGCCACCTGGCCAGCAGCGCCGGCCTGGAGATCGACGAGTCCAACCTGACCGGCGAGTCCGACGCGGTCCCGAAGGCCCCGGGCGACGAGTGCCTGTCCGGTACCACCGTGGTCGCCGGCACCGGCCGGTTCCACGCCGAGGCCGTCGGCCACGACGCCTACGCGAACCGGATCGCCGACGAGGCCCGCAAGTTCACCCGGACCCGCTCGGAGATCCAGGAGTCGATCAACCAGCTGCTGAAGTACATCACCTGGGTCATCGTCATCGCGTTGCCGCTGCAGATCTGGTCGCAGTGGCGCACCATCGGCGACCAGGGCTGGCAGGAGGTCATCATCCGGTCCTCGGCCGGGCTGGTCGGCCTGGTGCCGGAGGGGCTGGTGCTGCTGACGTCGGTGGCGTTCCTGCTCGCCGCGGTGACGCTGACCAAGCAGCAGGTGCTGGTGCAGGAGCTGCCCGCGGTGGAGGGCCTGGCCCGGGTCGACGTGGTCTGCCTGGACAAGACCGGCACGCTGACCGTCGGCGACATCGTCTACGAAGGCCTGGAGCACCTGGAGCCCGAGCACGACGACGCCTACGTGCAGGCCGCGCTGGGCGCGCTGGCCGACGACCCGAACGCCAACGGCACGCTGGTCGCGGTGGCCGCGAAGCTGGCCGCCCCCGAGGGCTGGCACCGCACCCAGACGGTCGCGTTCAACTCCGCCCGCAAGTGGTCGGCCGCGGAGTTCGAGGGTCACGGCTGCTGGGTGTTCGGCGCCCCGGACGTGCTGCTGGCCGCCGACGACCCGATCCGCGACCGGGTGCGCGAACTCGCCGCCACCGGCCGCCGGGTGCTGCTCGCGGGCCAGACCCGGCACCCGCTGACCGGCCCGGTGCTGCCCGACGGCCTGGTGTGGAAGGCGCTGGTCATCCTCGGCGAGCAGGTCCGCCCGGACGCCGCCGAGACGCTGCGCTTCTTCGCCGACCAGGGGGTGGCGATCAAGGTCATCTCCGGCGACAACCCCGACACCGTCGCCGCCATCGCCCGCCGGGTCGGGCTGGACACCACCCACGTCGTGGACGCCCGCACCATCGGCGAGGACGCCGAGGAGCTGCGCGAGGTCGCCGAGCGGACCACCGTGTTCGGCCGGGTGTCGCCGCAGCAGAAGCGGGTCCTGGTGCAGGCGCTGCAGAAGAACGGCCACGTCGTCGCGATGACCGGCGACGGGGTCAACGACGCGCTCGCGCTCAAGGACGCCGACATCGGGGTGGCCATGGGCAACGGCGCGCAGGCGACCAAGGCGGTCGCGCAGCTGGTGCTGCTGGACGGCCGGTTCTCGCACATGCCCAACGTGCTGGCCGAGGGCCGCCGGGTGATCGGCAACGTCGAGCGGGTGGCCAACCTGTTCGTGGCGAAGAACGTGATGAGCCTGATCGCGATCGTCAGCGCCGCCCTGTTCTTCCTGCCGTTCCCGTTCCTGCCCCGCCACCTCACGCTGGTGTCCACGGTGACCATCGGCATCCCGGCGTTCTTCCTGGCGCTGGGCCCGAACAAGCGCCGCTACATCCCCGGCTTCCTCAACCGGGTGCTGCGCTTCGCCATCCCCACCGGACTGATCGCCGGTGTCTCGGTGATCGTGGCCTACCTCGTGACCCACGGCAGCTTCCCCGGCCGGGGCGGCCAGGAGCAGACCGGCACCGCCGCCACCCTCGCGCTGGTCGTGGTGTTCCTGTGGATCCTGATCTGCCTGGCCCGGCCGTTCGTGCTGTGGAAGGCGCTGTTGATCGGGGCGATGATCGGCATCGTGCTGCTGGCGTTCCTGCTGCCCGCGGGCCGCGACTTCTTCAACTTCTCGCTGACGTCGGAGTTCGTGTGGTGGTCGCTGGGCATCGGCGCGGTGGGGGCGGCGCTCGTCGAGCTCGTGTACCGCACGTTCGGGCGTCCGCAGGCGTCCGTGCACTGAGCCCGTCGGCGCGCGAGGCACCCCGGTGATGTCAGGATGAGCGCATGAGTGGACTGTTCGCCCTTCTCGACGACGTCGCCGCCTTCGTCAAGCTGACCGCGTCGTCGCTGGACGACATCGCCGCGGGCGCGGGCCGGGCCAGCGTCAAGGCGGCCGGTGTGGTGGTCGACGACACCGCCGTCACCCCCCGCTACGTCCACGGGCTCAAGCCCGAGCGGGAGCTGTCGATCATCTGGCGCATCGCCAAGGGATCGTTGCGCAACAAGCTGCTCATCATCCTGCCGGTGGCCCTGATCCTCAGTCAGTTCGCGCCGATCCTGCTCACCCCCATCCTGATGATCGGCGGCACCTACCTCTGTTACGAGGGCGCGGAGAAGCTCTGGGAGAAGTTCTCCGGGCACGAGGCGAAGGCCCAGGACCCTGCCGAGCAGGCCGGTGACCCGGCCGAGAAGGAGAAGCAGGTCGTCGCCGCGGCCACCCGCACCGACTTCATCCTGTCCGCCGAGATCATGGTCATCGCGCTGAACGAGGTCACCGACCAGGCGTTCGTGGCGCGGGCCATCATCCTCGTGCTGGTCGCGATCGTCATCACCGCGCTGGTCTACGGCGTCGTCGCCCTGATCGTGAAGATGGACGACGCCGGCCTGGCCCTGGCCAAGCGTCCGGGCAAGGCGGTGTCGGCGTTCGGCCGCGGCCTGGTCAACGCGATGCCGATCGTGCTGTCGGTCCTGGCCTGGGTGGGCATGGTCGCGATGCTGTGGGTCGGTGGGCACATTCTGCTGGTCGGCATGGACGAGCTGGGCCTGCACGCCCCCTACGACCTGGTGCACCACCTCGAGGTGGCCGTGCACGACAACACCGGCGGGCTGGGCGGCGTCCTCGGCTGGATCACCAACACGTTCTTCTCCGCGGTCCTCGGGGTCATCGTGGGCGCGGTCGCGGTGGCGATCATGCACGTCATCCCGAAGCGGAAGAAGACGGCCGCGGCGCACTGAGGTCGTCAGCGGCGCCGGGCCGCCAGGTCAGGAACCGGAGCCGACCAGCGGCGGACGGTCCTCGAACGGGGTCGACAGCACCACGGTGGTCCGCGTGGAGACGTGCGCGGCCGCCCGGATCTGGGCGAGCAGACCCTCCAGCGCGCTCGGCGTGGCCACCCGCACCTTGAGGATGTAGGACTCCACGCCGGCCACCGAGTAACAGGCCTCGACCTGCCGCAGGTGGGCGATGCGGCTCGGGTAGTCGTCGGCGGCGGCCGGGTCGATCGGGGTCAGCGACACGAACGCGGTGAGCGGCAGGCCGACCTCCTCGCCGCCGATGCGGGCGGCGTAGCCCTGGATGACGCCCCGCTGTTCCAGCCGGCGGACCCGCTGGTGCAAGGCGGACACCGACAGCCCGACCCGCTCGGCGAGGTCGGTGTAGGAGCAGCGGCCGTCGGCCGCCAGCTCGTTCGCGATCCGCGCGTCGATCTCCTCGAGCATCGATCACCTCTTCCGCCGGCCGCGGGCGACGCGGCGACCTCGGGTTGTCCGCGCGCCCGGCCGGCGGCGGTTGCGTTGCGGCGCGGGCGGGCCCGCGCGGGTTCAGACGACGGTCAGGTCGCGGGTGCAGTGGTTGACCCGCTGCGGCCCGTCCTCGGTCGCCACCACGATGTCCTCGATGCGGACGCCGAACCGGCCCGGCAGGTAGATCCCGGGCTCCACCGAGAACGCCATGCCGGCGGCCAGCGGACGGTCGTTGCCGGCCACCATGTACGGCTCCTCGTGGACCTCCAGACCGATGCCGTGCCCGGTGCGGGTGATGAAGTGGTCGCCGTAGCCGGCGTCGACGATGACCTGGCGGGCGGCGGCGTCCACCGCTTCGCACGGCGCCCCGACGACCGCGGCCTCCACCCCGGCCTGCTGGGCGCGCTGCACGATCTCGTAGACGGCGGCGAACTCCGGGTCGGGTTCACCGCCGGCCACCCGGTAGGTGCGGGTGCAGTCGGAGAAGTACCCGCCGCGGTGCGGGCCGCCGATGTCGATGACCACGACGTCGCCGGCCTGCACGACCCGGTCGGATGCCTCGTGGTGCGGGCTCGCCCCGTTGGGACCGGAGCCGACGATGACGAAGTCGGCCCGCCGGTGACCCTCGGCGACGATCGCCTCGGCGATGTCGGCGGCGATCTCGTGCTCGGTGCGGCCGGGCGTGAGCCACTCGCCGATCCGCTCCTGCACCCGGTCGATGGCCGCGCCCGCCGCCGCCAGCTCGTCGATCTCGTCCGCCGCCTTGCGTTCGCGCAGCGCCGCCACCGCCTGCCCGGCCAGCGACCGCTCCGACCCGGGCACCGCGGCCCGCAGCTTCAGCGCGTGCCCGGCGGGCATGTGGTCCCCCACCGCGATGCGCGCGGTACCGGCCGGCAGCATCGCCGCGACCAGCGCGTACGGGTCCTGACCGTCCAGCCAGGTGGCGATGGACACCGCGTCCTCGGCAGGGGTGCCGGACCAGCCGAGCCGCTCCAGCGCGGGCACCAGCAGGGTGGGCGTGCCGGCCACCGGCACGACCAGGCAGCTGAGCCGCTCGTGGGAGGCGACCGAGTGGCCGAGCAGGTACTCGACGTCCGGTCCGGGAGTCAGGACCGCGACCTCGGCGCCGGACTCGCGGACGGCGGACTGCAGCCGCTCGAGGCGGTCGGTGCGGGACGGGGCGGCGGTCGACATGGGCATCACCCTATCGGCGCCGACGGCCGGTCCGGCGGAGCGGTGGACCGGTGGCGCGGGGGGCGAGCCCGGACGCCGCGGTGGACTGTCGGCCCACCGGGATAGCGTGCAGCCATGCTGCAGCTCCTCGACCTGGCCGGCATCTACTTCCGGGCGTTCTTCGCGGTGCCGGGATCGGTGACCGCACCGTCCGGGAAGCCGGTGAACGCCGTCCGGGGGTCGCTCGACATCATCCGCCGGGTGGTCGAGGACGGCCGCCCCACCCATCTCGTCGCCTGCCTCGATCTGGACTGGCGGCCGGAGTTCCGGGTCGCGGCGATCCCGTCGTACAAGACGCACCGGGTGCTGACCACCGCGCCGCCGGTGCGGGGTGTCGCCCAGGAGGTGGTGCCGGACGAGTTGTCGCCGCAGGTGCCGGTGCTGCTGGACATCCTGGGCGCGATGGGGATCGCGCTGGCCGGCGCCGAGGGCTACGAGGCCGATGACGTGATCGGAACGCTCGCCGAGCACCGCAGCCGGCCGGTCGAGGTGGTCACCGGCGATCGGGACCTGATGCAGCTGGCCACCGACGACGACCCGCCGGTGCGGGTCCGCTACATCGGCGCGGGCATGGCGAAGACGGAGGTGCTCACCGGGGCGGCGGTCGCCGCCAAGTACGGGATCCCCGCCGCCGGGTACGCCGACTTCGCCGCGCTCCGCGGTGACCCGTCCGACGGCCTGCCCGGGGTGCCGGGGGTGGGCGACAAGACGGCGGCGTCGCTGATCGCCCGCTTCGGCTCGCTGGAGGGGCTGATCGCCGCGGTCGGCGACGCCGACTCGGGGCTCACCGCGTCGATGCGGCACAAGCTGACGCCGGCGCTGGACTACCTGGAGGCGGCCAAGATCGTCGTCCGCGTCGCCCGGGACACCACCGTGATCCTGGACCGCCCCGATCCGGTGGTGCCGGCCGCGCCCGCCGACCCCGAGCGGCTGGCCGCGCTCGCGGCGGAGTACGGGGTGGGCAACAGCGTGGACCGGCTGTCCCGGACGCTGGCCGGCGTCTGACGCGCGCACGCCCCCGTCGACCGGGTGGTCGACGGGGGCGTGCGGATGTGTTGAGGTCAGCGCGGCAGACCGACGGTGTAGTTGCCCTTCTCCGCGTCGTTCTTCTCGTCGCCGGTGACCGTGATGGTGACCCGCTTGGACTCGCCACCGATCTGCACGGTGCAGTCGAAGGTGGTGCCCTTCACGACCGACTGGTCGGCCGGGCAGGACACCGCGCCGACGTCGGTGAGGCCGTAGCCCTGCGGACTGGCCGACGTCAGGATCGTCTTGACCCCGTTCTGCACGGCGTCGGCGTTGAACGACTCCTTGTTGAGGAAGCCGGGCCACACGAACGCCGCGACGGCGGCCAGGGCGATGACGACGGCCGCGATGGCGGCGATGATGATCGGGGTCTTGCTGCCGCTCTTGGCGGTGTCCGCCGGCTGCTGCCCGTAGGGCTGCGCCTGCTGGCCGTAGGGGGTGGCCGCCGTGGCCTGGCCGTACGGCGGCTGTTGGCCGTAGCCGCTCTGGCCGTACTGGCCGCCCGCCTGCTGGCCGTAGGTCTGGCCGCCCTGCTGGCCGTACCCCTGCTGGCCGTAGCCGGTCTGCTGGCCGTAGCCCTGCTGGCCGTAGCCGGTCTGCTGGCCGTATCCGCCCTGCTGGCCGTACCCCTGGCCGCCCTGCTGGCCGTATCCCTGCGCCTCGTGGCCGCCGGTCTGCGGGGAGGCGCCGTACTGACCGGGCACCGCGGGCTGCACCGTGGTGGGCTGGCCGGCGTCCTGCCCCCAGCTCTGCTGGCCCTGCCCGTACGCGGGCTGCGACCCGGTGGACGGCTGGCCGTAGGAGCCGGCCGCGGCGTGTGCGCCGGTGTCGGATCCGTACTGCTGACCGGTCGAGCCGTACCCGGACTGCGCGTACCCCTGGCTCCCGCCCTGACCCCAGGACTGCTGGTCGGCGGACTGGCCGTAGCCGGAAGACCCCGACTGGCCGTAGCCGGACGGGCTTTGCTGGCCGTAGCCGGACGGGCCCTGCTGGCCGTACCCGGTCTGACCCGGGACCTGGCCGGAACTCTGAGTGTTCTGGCCGCCCTGGCTGTCCTGGCTGTTCTGGCCGGCCTGGCCCCATCCGGAACCCTGGCCGGGGTTCGACTGGCCGTACCCCTGCTGGCCGTACCCCTGCTGTCCGTACCCCTGCTGGCCGTATCCGGACGGGCCCTGCTGGCCGTATCCGGACTGGCCGGAGCCGGACGAACCCTGCTGCCCGGCGTCCTGCCCGTAGGCCGGTGCGGCGGGCTGGGCGCCGGTGCCGGGTGCCTCCCCGTAGGCCGGGGCGGCGGGCTGACCCCCGGTGGCCGACTGCCCGGTGCGGGCGCGATCGTCACCGTCGTCACCGCCGGCCGTCGGCGACCACTGGCGGGTGCTCTCGGACTCCTGCTCGCTGCCGGACCGACCGGGATCGTGTGGCGTGCTCATCGCGGACTCCCTCACTTCGTACCGAGACGTGACGGGCGCCGCGTCGGGCTCCCGGTGTCGTGCGTAGCGCCGTTGATCCAATCACGCTGCCCGCGGCGACCGGGGCGCAACCGCCGCACCGACAGCGGACGTCACCCACCCGGCGCCGCCCGACGCCGGACGCGCCGTCGCAGGGGACGGTGTCAGGTGGCGCCGAGGGCGACCACGCCGCGACGGATCGCGTCGACCGCCTCGCCGGCGACCTGACCGACGGTGCCGTCGTCCACGCCCTGCAGCTGGTCGAGAAGGTCGATGACCTGGCGGCACCAGCGGACGAAGTCGCCGGCCGACAGCTCCGCACCGGACGCCGCGGCGATCGACAGCGCCTGGGTCAGGGTGGAGCCGTCCGCCCAGGCCGCGACCGCGGAGGCGAATCCGGGGTCAGGCTCCCGGGTGGCGGGCAGGTGCGCGTCGCGCTCCACCCCGGCGATGGTCGACCAGATCTTCCCGGTGTCGGCGATCGCGGACGCCGCGGCGTTGCTCGGCAGCCGCGGCGCGGCACTGACGTCCTGGCGCGCCTCGAACACCAGCACCGACACGGTCGCGGCCAGATCGGCCGGTCCGAGGCCGGACCAGGCGTCCGAGCGCAGGCACTCGGCGACGACCAGGTCGCTCTCCGACCAGATGCGCGACAGCTGCCGCCCCGCGTCGGTCAGCCGGGAACCCTGCAGGTAGCCGAGCCGGCGGAGCAGGCCGACGATGCGGTCCAACGCCTGCCCGAGCGAGTCCTTGGCCGAGGAGACCTTGGCGCTCAGCGCCCGGTTCTCCGCGAGCAGCGCGTCCCGCCGCCGCGCCCACTGCAGGTGCGCGTCCCGGTCGGCGCAGCCGTGCACCGGGTGGGTGCGGATGGCGACCCGCAGGGCGCCGATCTCGGCGTCCTCCGAGTGGTCGCGGCGCGGGCCGCCGCGGGGCATCGCGATGCCCTGGGCCAGCAGCGTCGAGGCGATCTGCCGGCGGACCTCGGCCGAGCCGTGGTCGACGTGCTTGGGCAGCCGCACCCGGCCCAGCGACGGCACCGGACCGCGGAAGTCGGCGTTGGACAACCGGCCGGCCCACCGCTTCTCGGTGATGACCAGCGGCCGGGCGCTGCCGTCGGAACTCACCCCCGGGTCGAGCACGACCGCGAGACCGGCCCGGCGCCCGCCGGGGACGGCCACCACGTCGCCCTTGCGCAGCCGCGCCAGGTCGTCGTGGGTCTGGCTGCGCCGCCGGGCCGCGCCGCCCCGGGCCGCGTCCTTCTCCAGCCGGGTCAGGTCGTTGACCAGCCCGAAGTACTCCTCGACGTCGCCGAGGTGGCACGTCATCGAGTCCGTGTGCTTGGCCACGGCCTCCTCGTTGCGGCGCAGCTGCCGGGCCACCCCGACCACCGTCGCGTTGGCCTGGTACTGCGCGAACGACTGCTCGAGCAGCTCCCGGGCCTGCTGCGGACCCATCCGGTCGAGCAGGTTGACGGCCATGTTGTAGCTCGGCCGGAACGACGAGCGCAGCGGGTAGAGCCGCTTGGACGCCAGACCCGCGACCGCGCGGGGGTCCATCCCGGGCGTCCACATGACGACCGCGTGGCCCTCGACGTCGATGCCGCGACGACCGGCGCGCCCGGTGAGCTGCGTGTACTCCCCCGCGGTCAGGTCGACGTGACCCTCGCCGTTGTACTTGACCAGCCGCTCCAGCACGACCGTGCGGGCGGGCATGTTGATGCCCAGCGCCAGCGTCTCGGTGGCGAA
>JBQGEH010000594.1:0-2524 GCA_052039515.1 Nakamurella sp.
ATCTGTTGCGCCAGCGCGAACGCGTTCACGCCCGTGCCGTTGACCAGATGGTTGGTGTAGAACGGGCTCGCGTCCTGCACGATCAGCGCCGCGTCACCCGCGGACGACGTCGCCGTCAGCGAGGAGGACGCGAAGTAGTCACGCGCCACACCCGCCTGGAAGGCGCCGAACGACGGCGCCTGGCCCAGCGTCACCGACATCGTCGCCGGCACCTGGCCGCCGACCGGAGCGCTGACCGGAGCCGAGCTCCACGACTTGACCATGTCCTGGCTCTGCGGGTTCGCCCGCTCCAGCTTGGCCGCGATGCGCTCGGCCGAGTCGATGTCGGCGGCGGTCAGGCCACCGGCCGTCGGGGCGAGCTTGAACGTGTCCAGACCACGGCCGATCTCCGAGCCGTAGATGTGGCCGTTGTACCAGTACGTCGACCAGTAGCCGGCGGACGACGGCAGCTGCGTCGTGTTGAGCGGGCCGCGGTCGAAGTAGCCGATCTCCTTCGGGTTCGACAGGTCGGTCCAGTCGATCAGCGAGGCACCACCCTGGTACCAGGCCTGGATCATGATGTTCTTGCCACGCACCGGCAGCATGTTGCCGACGTGCGACACGCAGTTCTCGTTGAGCGTCTGGGCGACCGGCAGCTTGTAGTAGCTGCGGAACACCAGCTTCTTGTTGACGATCTCGTAGATCGCGTCCGCGCCCCAGCTCATCGCGTCCGTCGCGCGGCAGCGAGCGCCGGAGCCGCCGCCCCACTCGTCGGTGAAGAGGACGGCCTTGCCGTCGTTGGAGAACGTGGCGCCGTGCCAGTAGGCGAACTGCGGGTCGGCGACCGCGTCGATGCGCTTCGGGTTGGCCGGATCGGAGATGTCGATCAGGAGGCCGTTACCGGCGCACGCACCCGCGGCGAGGTCCATCGCCTCGTACACGGTGATGTCGTGGCACTGGTTGGTGTTCGGGCTCGGCGACCAGTTGCTGGCGGCCGGGTTCGTTCCCGGGCTGCAGCCGGCGGCCGTCGGGGACGTGGCCGTGCACGGGTGCTTGGGCGTGGTCGGGCCGTTCTGCAGGCCGTTGACCGCGCCGGTCTCCTCGTTCTTGAACAGGCGCGGCTCGCTCACGATCGCCGCGGCGTTCGGGTTGGCGAGCGGGACCTTGATGACCTCGATCCGCCACAGGGACGGGTTCGGGTTGGTGGCCGCGCCACCGTCGCAGGTCGCGATCTCGGCGGCCGAGCGGACGCCCGCGGTGCCCGAGACGTAGATGTAGACGTTGTCCTTGTCGAGCTTCGGACGCACGAGCGTGTGCGTGTGCGAGCCACGGCAGGTCTGCACGCCGTTGAGCTGGACCGGGTTGTTGATGTTCGAGATGTCGAAGATGCGGACGCCGCGGAAGCGGTTGGCCGCGGTCACCGGGTTCTCGGTCGTGTTGGCGGAGCAGTCCTTCTTGGCCGACGTCGCCTCGACGGACATGAACAGCAGGTTGCCGTACACGGACACGTCGTTCTGGCTGCCGGGGCAGACGATCGAGGTCACCAGCTGCGGAGCCGCCGGGTTCTCGATGTTGTAGATGTTGACGCCGTTGTAGTTGCCGTTGAACGCGTACTTGCCCTGGAAGGCCATGTCCGAGTTCGTGCCGTTGACCGCTGCGGGCTTGGGCGTGTTCGACAGGTGCTGCAGGCCGAGCGCGGCCTTGCCGGCCGTCGCATCGTCAACGCCGGCCGCGAGGCCGATGCGCGGGTCGCCGGACGCGACCGGGTACTGGTACTGCGCGGAAGCGGCCCCGGCGGAGGCACCCGCCAGGATGACCGTTCCTAAGACTGCGCCGGCGATGCGCCGGGCCACCCGGCGTCCATGGCGCTGCTGCGTCGCTTCATGCGACATATGGGAGAACCCCTCTCATCTGATTTGCGCGCCCGGGGGCGGACGCGCACCCTCACCAGCAGAACGTACCGCCTGATCCGCGATTTTCGCAACGAAATCCGGACGAAAGCACTATTCCGGCGTTACATTTGGCACCCATGCGGGTGAAGAGGTCATGGCTGGTACTGGTCGCTGCCGTCACGCTGGCGGGCTGCGGCGGCTCGAACAAGGACGTGCAACCGAAGGCCGAGGCGACGCCTGCGGTGGCCGAGCCGGCCGTCAACGTCGTCCAGCCCGGAGCGCCGGGCGAGCCGTCGAAGAAGGTGGACCCGAACGCGACGCCCGTCGCGGTGGCCGCCGTGGATGCCGACGTCGAGTTCATGCAGAAGATGATCGGCCACCACTCCCAGGCCGTCGTCATGACGGGCTGGGTGCCCGACCGCACCGCGAGCACCAGCGTCCGCATGATGGCCAAGCGGATGGAGGTCTCGCAGAAGGACGAGATGGACCTCATGAAGGAGTGGCTCAAGAAGCAGGGCAAGCCGGTCGGCGAGCACCAGCACGGCGCCGAGGACATGCCCGGGATGTTGTCCTCGCAGCAGCTGGAGCAGCTGCAGGCGGCCAACGGCGAGGCCTTCGACAAGCTCTTCCTGGAGTTCATGACCCAGCACCAC
>JBQGEH010000595.1:0-1674 GCA_052039515.1 Nakamurella sp.
GCCGCCGGACGTCTTGATCAGGTCCTTCTTGCGGTCGGTGACCCGCAGGAAGCCCTCCTCGGTGAGCTCGCCGATGTCGCCGGTGGCGAACCAGCCGTCGGCGTCGAGCACCTCCGCCGTCGCCTCGGGCATGTTGTGGTAGCCGCGCATGACGCCGGGCCCCTTGATGAGGATCTCGCCGTCCTCGGCGATCTTCACCTGGCGGCCCGGGAAGACCGGGCCGACGGTGCCGAGCACGTTGTGGCGCGGCTCGTTGACGAAGCTGGCGGCGCTGGTCTCGGTGAGGCCGTAGCCCTGCAGGATCGGCATTCCGACCGCCCGGAACCACTCCGCGACCGGAGCGGACAGCGCGGCGGACCCGGACACGAAGAACCGGATACGGCCGCCGAGGCGGTGCTTGACCTTGCTGAACACCAGCTTGTCGGCGATCGCGCGCTGGGCCGTGAGCAGCGGGTTCGGGGTGCCGTCGACCTTGGCCGCCTCGTACCGGATGCCGGTGGCGATGGCCCAGTCGAAGATCTTCGCCTTCAGGCCGCCCTCGCCCTGCGCGGTCGCGGTGACCCGGGCGCGGACCTTTTCGAAGACCCGCGGCGCGCCGGCCATGAACGTCGGCCGCACGACGGCCAGGTTCTCCACGATCTTGTCGACGTTGCCGTCGACGGCGGTCACGAAGCCGATCCGCAGCTGCACGCCGAGCAGCACCTTGCCGAACACGTGCGACAGCGGCAGCCACAGGTACTGCACGTCGTCGGTGCGCAGGAAGTCCAGCAGCTCGGCGCCGCGGGCGGTGTAGGTCCAGCTGTCGTGGACCAGCCGTACCCCCTTGGGGCGGCCGGTGGTGCCGGAGGTGTAGATGAGGGTGGCCAGGTCCTCCGGGCCGACCCCGGCGATCGCGTCGTCGACCAGGGTCGGCTCGGCGGTCAGCCGGCGCTCGCCGCGCTCCTCCAGCTCGGCCAGCGTCATCGTCCGGTCGTCGTCCACCGTGCCGTCGATGAGCACCACGGCGAGCAGGGCCGCGGCCGCGTCGGGGGAGTCGAGGATCTTGCGGGCCTGCTCGGGGTTCTCCGCGATGAGCACCCGCGAGCCGGAGTCGGCGGTGATGTAGCAGAAGTCCTCGGCGGAGGTCGACGGGTAGATCGTGGTGGTGGCCGCGGCCGCGCACATGACGGCCAGGTCGCACAGCACCCACTCGATGCGGGTGGCGGCGGCGATCGCGACCCGGTCCTCCGGACGGACGCCCAGGTCGATCAGCCCGGCGGCGATGCGGTGCACCCGGTCGCGGGTCTGGTTCCAGGTGATGGTGGTCCACCCGCCGTCCTCCGGGTAGCGGAAGGCGTCGCTGGTACCGGACTCGGCCACCCGGTCGGCGAACATCTCGCCGAAGGAGCGCTGCCGCTGCGAGATGGGGTCACCGGACGTCGTCGTCGAGTTGCTCATGGGGTCCTCACAGGCCGAACCGGGGTGCGACGGACGGTGCCGCCACACGGGTGGATCCGACCTTACTGACCGTTGACCCGGACCGTCGACCGCTGTGCACAGCGCCGGTCGGTGCGGGGTTCAGGCGGTGCGGTCGCGCCCGGCGGCGCCGCGGGCCCGCTCGTCCGGCAGCGCTCCCGGGCGTCCGAGGAGGTAACCCTGCCCGTACCGGACGCCCAGCCGCACCAGCGTGGCGCG